>CALCDK010000026.1 GCA_937900605.1 uncultured Olsenella sp. | reverse complement strand
TGGATGCTCAGCCGCCTGGCCCGCGCCACCGAGGCCGCCACGCGCCAGCTCGAGGGCTACGAGTTCGGCGACTACGCCCGCGACTTGCAGTCCTTCTTCTGGGGCGACGTCTGCGACTGGTACATCGAGCTCTGCAAGGGCCGCTTGCTCGACGGCGAGGGCGAGGAGCGCCTCCAGGTCCAGCGCAACCTCGTCTTCGTGCTCGACACCTGCATGCGCCTGCTGCACCCGGTCATGCCCTTCGTGACCGAGAGCGTCTGGGACGCCCTGCCCGCCAGCGGCCTCGACGGCCACGACGCCCAGTTCCTCATGGTCGCCGCCTGGCCCGAGCCCGAGCGCCTCGCCGCCTTCGTCGACGAGCGCGCCGAGGGCGACTTCGAGCTCGCCAAGCGCGTCGTCTCCTGCGTGCGCTCCACGCGCGCCCGCTACCGCCTGTCCCCCAAGGCCGAGCTCGCCGCGAGCGTGCGCTGCTCCGACGCCGACGCCTCTGTCCTGCTCGGCCAGGAGGCGTTCATCCGCAGCGTCGGCCGCATCAGCGCCCTGGCCTGCGGCCCCGGCGCGCAGAAGCCCGCCGACGGCTCCCTCGAGATCTTCGTCGACCTCGGTGGCCTCGTGGACCTCGCCGCCGAGTCCGCGCGCCTCTCCAAGGAGCTCGCCAAGGCCGAGAAGGACCTCGCCGCGGTCGAGCGCACCCTCTCCAACGAGGGCTTCGTCGCCAAGGCCGCGCCGGCCGTCATCCAGAAGAAGCGCGACCAGCAGGCCGAGCTGTCCGCCACTGTCCAGCAGCTGCGCGAGCAGATCGCCGACTTCTCGTAGCCCCCGCGCGCCACGTCATGGAGAAGGGCCTGCGTCCCCGGCACGTGCCGTGGGGCGCAGGCCCTTCTCGCGTGAACGGGCTGCGGCATGACCGGGCTGCGGACGCGCGACCGAGACGGGCGGCGTTAGGCGACCTCCCAGCCGAGCAGGTCTCGGATGACGCGGCTTGCCAGCATCTGGCCCATGATCGGCGGAAGATAGCTCATGGTGCCTAGCAGCGGCCCCTCCTCGAGCCAGCGCTCGTCGGAGATGCGCTCCATGCGCACGGGCTCCTCGTCCGAGAAGAGCACCTGCAGGCCGCGGATGCCGCGGCGGCGGCACTCCTTGCGCATGACGCGGGCCAGCGGGCAGTTGACCGTCTCCTCGATGGAGGCGAAGCGCAGCCGGCACGGGTCGAGCTTGTTGGCGCCGCCCATGGCGCTCACCTCGGGCAGCCCCTGCCCCTGGCACCATGCGGCGAGGCGCAGCTTCTGCCCCACGGTGTCGATGGCGTCCACGACGTAGTCCACGGGACCCAACGCCCCGAGCTGCTCCTCGAGGCGGTCGCGCTCCACGAACATGTGGCAGGCCGTGACGTCGGCGTCCGGGTTGATGTCGAGGGCCATCTCGCGGGCGACCTCGGCCCTGAAGTGCGCCACGGGGTCGTCGTAGAGCGCCTCGGCGCACGCCGAGCCGACGCCGCCGAGCCCCACGACCATCACGCGCGCGTCGCGCAGGCGGCGCAGCCCCTCGTCGCCGAGGATGAGCCTCAAGCGGTCGGTGGGCGACTCGACCGCCTGCGCGCCGCCCCCCTCGCCGGCCGTCACGCGCGCCGCCCGGCCCCGCCCGCGCGGCGCGCGCCGAGGTGGTAGACGATGACCGAGCGCCAGGGCCGGCCCGGCTCGCAGACGGGCTGCTCCCAGTCGGGGTGGTGCGCGCAGTCGGGGCGGAACTCCGGCTCGAAGGCGAAGCCGCACCGCGGGCCGTACGTCGCGCCGTCCTTGGCGTCGTGGTCGTCGAGCCAGTTGCCGGTGTAGAGGTGCGCGCCGGGCGCGGTCACGTCGATGCGCAGCGTGCGGCCGGAGGCGTCGTCGACGGCCTCGAGCGCGCGGCGCGGCGCGGCGTCGGGCTCCCAGCCGCGCACGAGCAGGCAGTGGTCGTAGCCGCGCGCGATGCGCAGCTGCTCGTCGTCTGCGTCGACGTCGCGGCCGAGGGGCTTGGCCTCGCGGAAGTCGAAGGGGGTCCCGGCCACGTCGACGACGTCGCCGCGCGAGACGCTGTCCTCGCGGACCGGCAGGTAGGCGTCGGCCTCGACGCGCACGCGCTGGGCCATGGCGCTGCCGCTGTCGTGGCCCGCGAGGTTGAAGTAGGAGTGGTTGGTCATGCTGGCGAAGGTGGGCCGGTCCGTCTCGCAGCCGTAGGCCACGGTGAGGCGGGCGCCGTCGCCCTCGTCGGCGAGCTCGAGGTCGCACGTGAGGCGGCGGTTGCCGGGCAGGCCCAGCTCACCGTCGGCCAGCTCGCACGCCAGGCTCAGCGAGGCCGGGGCGTCCGACTGGCCCACGACCTGCCAGACGCGCTTGTGCAGGCCGCGAGTGAGGCTGGAGTGCAGGTTGTTGCGCAGGCCGGGGCCGTCGTTGCCCTCGAGGCGCCACGTGGTGCCGCCGAGGGGCACCTCCGCGCGGTCGGTGCGGTTGGCGACGGGGCCGATGGTCGCGCCGTAGCAGGCGGGGTCGTCGAGGTAGCCCTCGAGCGAGCCGAAGCCCAGCAGCGCGTCGGCCCAGCGCCCGGACGCGTCGGGCCAGCTCATCGAGAGCAGCGTCGCGCCGAAGTCCGTGACCGCCACGCGCGCGGCGCGCGACTCGAGAAGGAACGCGTGGGCCTCGAGGCCCTCGGGCGTCCGGCCGAACTCGTGTGAAGTGGGCATGTACGCACCTCCCGGGGACGGGCGCGCCTCTCGCGCCGGCCCGAACATCGTAGCGCACGCGCGGGGCGTCTGTGGAGGCGCTCTGCTGGTAGCCCCCGGGCGATGCCACGCCCGGCCGCCCCGCGCCAGTCGCGCTATAGTGGTGCACGCCGATTCCACGTCACGGAGGGAGCCCCATGGCCGCTGAGTTCAAGTCCGACATCCAGATCGCCCACGAGGCGCAGATGCTGCCGATCGCCGAGGTCGCACAGCGCGCCGGCATCGGCGAGGAGGCGCTGGAGCCCTATGGCCGCACCAAGGCCAAGGTCGACGTCCACGCGCTGTCGCAGCTGCCCCGCAAGGGCCGCCTCGTGCTCGTCACCGCCATCAACCCCACCCCCGCCGGCGAGGGCAAGACCACCACGTCCGTCGGCCTGGCCGACGCCATGAACGCGGCCGGCCACCAGACCATGCTCTGCCTGCGCGAGCCCTCCCTGGGCCCCGTGTTCGGCATCAAGGGCGGCGCGGCCGGCGGCGGCCACGCCCAGGTCGTCCCCATGGAGGACATCAACCTGCACTTCACCGGCGACTTCCACGCCATCGGCGCCGCCAACAACCTGTGCGCCGCCATGCTCGACAACCACATCAAGCAGGGCAACGCCCTGGGCATCGACCCGCGCCGCATCGTCTGGAAGCGCTGCGTCGACATGAACGACCGCCAGCTGCGCAATGTAGTCGACGGCCTCGGCGGCGTCGCGGACGGCATGCCGCGCCAGGACGGCTTCGACATCACCGTCGCCTCCGAGGTCATGGCCGTCTTCTGCCTGGCCACCGACCTCGCCGACCTCAAGGCGCGCCTCTCTCGCATGGTCATCGCCTACACCTACGACCGCAAGCCGGTCACCGTCGCCGACATCCACGCCGACGGCGCCATGTGCGCGCTGCTCAAGGATGCCATCAAGCCCAACCTCGTCCAGACCCTCGAGGGCAACCCGGCCTTCGTCCACGGCGGCCCCTTCGCCAACATCGCCCACGGCTGCAACTCCGTCGAGGCCACCGACACCGCCCTCAGGCTCGCCGACTACGTCGTGACCGAGGCCGGCTTCGGCGCGGACCTGGGCGCCGAGAAGTTCGTCGACATCAAGTGCCGCGCCCTCGGCACCGCCCCGTCGGCCGTCGTCCTCGTCGCCACCGTGCGCGCCCTCAAGTACAACGGCGGCGTCGCCAAGGCCGACCTCACGGCCGAGAACCTCGAGGCGCTCGAGGCGGGCCTGCCCAACCTGCTGCGCCACGTCTCCAACATCAAGGACGTCTGGGGCCTGCCGGTGGTCGTCGCCATCAACGCCTTCCCGACCGACACCCCCGCCGAGCTCGAGCTCGTCGAGCGCCGCTGCAACGAGCTCGGCGTGCGCGTCGCGCTCTCCGAGGTGTGGGCCAAGGGCTCCGAGGGCGGCCGCGCGCTGGCCGAGGAGGTCGTGCGCCTCTGCGAGGAGCCGTCCCAGATGAGCTACACCTACGAGCTCGACGCCCCGCTCGCCGAGAAGGTCGAGGCCATCGCCACGCGCGTCTACCACGCCGACGGCGTCGACTTCGCGCCTGCGGCCCGCAGGCAGCTCGACCAGCTCGAGGAGCTCGGCTTCGGCGGCCTGCCCGTCTGCATGGCCAAGACCCAGTACTCCTTCTCCGACGACGCCAAGCGCCTGGGCGCGCCCGAGGGCTTCCGCATCACCGTGCGCAACGTGCGCGTCTCCGCCGGCGCCGGCTTCGTCGTCGCGCTCACCGGCAACATCATGACCATGCCCGGCCTGCCCAAGGTCCCGGCCGCCGAGAGCATCGACGTCCTGCCCGACGGCACCATCACCGGCCTGTTCTAGCGGTCCCCACGCAACCCAGCCCGCGCGCCCGACCGGCGCGCGGGCGCGAGTCCGCGGCCTGACGTCGCGGGAAGGAGGCGACATCGTGCCGATGAGGCTCACCGAGCTGCCCTGCGAGGAGTTCTCCGACCGCCTGGCCGGCCACAACGCCTCGCCCGGCGGCGGCGGGGCGGCGGCCCTCGTGGGCGCGCTGGGCGCCGCGCTGTGCTCTATGGCCTGCGCGTTCACGCTCGGGCGCCCGCGCTTCGCCGACGTGGCCGACGAGGTCCGCGAGATCCTCGACGAGGCCGACGACGTCCGCATGCGCCTCACGGAGCTCGTCGACGACGACGTCGACGGCTTCGCGCCGCTCATGGAGGCCTACGCGCTGCCCCGCGACGCGCCCGGCCGCGCCGAGGCCGTCG
>CALCDK010000025.1 GCA_937900605.1 uncultured Olsenella sp. | reverse complement strand
TCGAGGCGGCACGCGAAGCGGACCGCGCGCAGCACGCGCAGGGCGTCCTCCGAGAAGCGGCGCATGGGGTCGCCCACCGCGCGGATGGTGCGCCTCTCGAGGTCATCGGCACCGCCGAACGGGTCGAGCAGGCCGCGGCGCGGGTGGAACGCCATGGCGTTGACGGTGAAGTCGCGGCGCGCGAGGTCCTCGCGGACGTCGGTGACGAAGCGGACCTCGTCGGGGTGGCGCAGGTCCGAGTAACCGGCCTCGACCCGGTAGGTAGTCGTCTCGACGGGCAGGCCGTCGACGACGGCGGTGACGGTGCCGTGGGCGATGCCGGTGGGGTGCACCTCGATCCCGGCAGCCTCGAGCACGGCCATCGTGCGGGGCCACGGGGCCGACGTCGTGACGTCCACGTCGTGTCCCGGGTGGCCGAGAAGCGCGTCGCGAACCCACCCGCCGACGACCCACGCCTCGTAGCCGGCGTCCTCGAGCGCGTCCACGACGCGCATAGCGTAGCCCGGCAGCTGCGCCGCGAGCCCCTGGCCGATCAGCTCGCCCATGCGGGCCTCCTCTCGTGCGATGCGGTCAGACGGAGTATACCAGCGCCCCGTGGAGGCCCCCGCACGCGACGGCGCGCGGCGGTCCCTCCCGCCACCCCGGCCCCTCGCCCGTGCCGGCCTCCCCGCGCCCCGCGGCCGACCCCGGCAGACGAGAGGGGGCGGGGCCCAGACGGGCCCCGCCCCCACGGACGGTGCGATGCGAACGGCCCGCGCTAGCGGGTGCGCCTGCGCGAGGCGAGCGTGGCCGCGGTGCCGACAGAGCCGAGCAGCGCCGCGATGCCGACCGGGTCGCCGGTGGCCGGGAGCCTGTCGCCCTTGCCCTTGTCGGCGGACTGGTCCTTGTCGCCGGGGGTCGTGGCGGACGACTGGTCGCCGCCGTTGCCCTGCTGGCCGCCCTGGCCGGGCGCTCCGAGGGCCGGGATCTGCTCGCCGGCCTCGAGGACCCTGCCGCAGGTGGCGCAGACCAGGTCACCGGTGAAGCCGGGCTGATCCTGGGTGGGCTCGTAGGCGCCCACGCGCTCGGGCGCGGCCACGTGCGGGCCGCCGTCGTTGCGCACGGTGCAGCCGGGCTCGGTGCACTCGCGCCAGTGGCCGTCGGCGTCAGAGGAGAAGCCCTCGGTCCAGTGGTGGACGTGGGCGGTCAGGCCGCCGTCGTTGGGGACGAGGCCGGAGCCCTCGTCGACCCAGCTCGGGTCGACCGTGGGGCCCTGGAAGGTGCCGGCGGAGACGCTGACGTCGCCGCGGTCGAAGCCGGCCGCCGAGCCAAAGAGCGGGACCTTGGCGTCGGAGACGAAGGTGCCGCCGAGGACCTCTACGTGGCCCTGCTCGGCCGCGCCGGCCTTGGCGTTGAGCACCACGGAGCCGGAGCCCTTGGCCGCGGTCAGCGTGCCGCCCGAGATGGTGAGGTCGTTCCAGTTGAGGATGCAGGCCTCCCCGCCGCCGCGGACCTCGCCGGAGGTGATCTCGAGCACGCCGTACGAGTCGTTCTTGAGGTACTTGCCGCCCTCGACGACGCCACCGCAGATCACGAGGTGCGCGCGGTAGGCGGGGTCGGACGGGGCGCCGGCGTACCAGCCGTTGTCGATGACGCTCGAGAAGGGCGCGGGCCTGCCGTCACGGCCGACGAGGCGCACCGTGGCGCCCGCGCCGATGCGCATGGAGCCCTGGTTGACGACGGCGTAGAACGAGTTGCCGTTGGCGCCGGCCGCCGTGCCGGCCTCCTGGGAGCGCTCGAAGGTGCCGCCCTGCAGGCTGACCGTGGAGCCCTCCTCGGCGCGCAGCGCGGCGCGGCCGTGGGTGACGTTGTCGACGGAGCCGCCGCCCACCGAGTCGACGACGGTGAGGGTGGCGCCGCGCCTCACCACGATGGTGTCCGCGTTGCCCTTGTTCGCGAGCCTGTGGCCCGCGAGGTCGATGGTGACGCTGGCGGACTCGGGGATGACGACGTCGGCCTGGACGTCGCCCTCGAGCCTGTGGACCTCGGCCTGGCCCTGCGCGCGAGCCTCGCCCGGCGCGGCCGGCGCGCCCGACGCCGCAGCATAGGCCGTGGCGGGGACGAGTCCGCCCGCAAGGGCGACGCAGGCACCCAGGGCGACGATGGCCCTTCCGGCAGATCTGCGCATGTTGCCTCCTTGCTCCTGTGGGCCCCTTTGGCCCACGTGCCGAAAATTCTACGTCCGTACCGGACACAAATTCCCTACCAGCCGAAAGGCAGTCGGCGGGCGGCGGCAGGCGCTCCGAGGCCGGTCGGGGGCGCGCCACGGGGCCCGCCCGGGCGGTAACGAGCGGGACACAAAGCCGTCGGGGGCAAGTGCTACGCTAGCCTCGACCCATTCGAGAGCAAGGAGGAAAGCATGGACGATTCCAGGGCCGTCACTCGCGACGACCTCGCCTGCGCACACGAGGACTTCGCGTCCGAGCGCGTCAACGCCGTCGCCAAGAACGCCGTCACCTCTTCCGGCCTGCGCGCCGCCGCGCGCGTCCCCGAGGGCGTCGCTCGCAACGCCATGACCTTCGACGTGGAGGTGAGGCAGGGCGACCGCTGCGACCAGCAGCGCTCCGGCAGGTGCTGGATGTTCGCCAGCCTCAACACCTTCCGCTACCGCATCATCAGGAAGTACGGGCTCAAGACCTTCGAGCTCTCCCAGAGCTACCCGCTGTTCTGGGACAAGCTCGAGAAGAGCAACTGGTTCCTCGAGAACGTCCTCGACACCCTCGACGAGCCCCTGGACGGCCGCCTCGTCAGCTACCTGCTGCGCGACCCCATCGGCGACGGCGGGCAGTGGGACATGTTCAAGAGCCTGGTCAAGAAGTACGGCGTGGTCCCCAAGGAGGCCATGCCCGAGACCGCCTGCTCGCACAACACGTCCGAGATGGACTCCTACCTCACCCGCTTCCTGCGCGGAGCCGCCAAGCGCCTGCGCCAGAGCCACGAGGCCGGCGTCGGCGCCGAGGACCTCGCGGATATGAAGAAGGAGATGCTCGGCGACGTCTACCACCTGCTGGCGACGTGCCTCGGCGAGCCGCCCGCGTCCTTCTCGGTGCGCCTGCGCGACAAGGACGACCAGGTCGTGCTGTCCGGCACCTACACGCCGTGCCAGTTCTTCGACGAGGCCGTCGGCATGGAGCTCGACGACTACGTGTCGCTGATCTCGGCCCCCACCGCCGACAAGCCCTTCGGCCACGCTTACACCGTCTCGCGCCTGGGCAACGTGGTCGAGGACGGCGGCGTGCGCTACCTCAACCTGCCGCTCGACGAGCTCAAGCGCTGCGCCGTTGCCCAGCTGCGCGACGACCTGCCCGTGTGGTTCGGCTGCGACGTGGGCCAGAGCTACCTGAGCGCCGAGGGCATCATGGACACCGCCGCCCTGGACGTCGACGGCCTGCTCGGCTTCCCCGTCGAGGGCTGCCTCGACCGCGCCGAGCGCCTCGACTACGGCGAGTCCCTCATGACCCACGCCATGGTCCTCGAGGGCGTCAACCTCGACGCCGGCGACCGTCCCACCCTGTGGAAGGTCGAGAACAGCTGGGGCAAGGACCACGGCCGCGACGGCTTCGACACCCTCTCCGACCCCTGGTTCGACGAGTACGTCTACCAGGTCGTCGTCGACAAGAAGTACCTGACCCCCGAGGAGCTCGACACCTACGAGCACGAGGAGGCCACCGTCCTGGCGCCCTGGGACCCGATGGGCTCCCTCGCGCGCTGCAACTAGGAGGCACGCATGTCAGACAACACCATCGAGGTCGGACGCGACTGGTCCGACGGCCTCGTCTCGTCCTTCTCGCAGGACCGCGCCAACCGCGTGGCCCGCAACTCCGTGACGTCCGCCAACGTCATCCCCGCCGCTCGCAACGTGAGCGCCATGCGCACGTACCACGACACCTTCGGTGTGAGCCGCCCCAGGACCGGCGAGGTCACCAACCAGCGCCAGTCCGGCAGGTGCTGGATGTTCTCGGCGTTCAACGTGGCGCGCGCCGCGGCCATGGACTTCCTCGACGTCGACACGTTCGAGTTCTCCCAGGCCTACGGCTTCTTCTACGACAAGCTCGAGAAGTTCAACGTCGGCCTCGAGCGCATCATCGCGACCGCCGACCAGGACGCCGGCTCCCGCGAGGTCGCCATGCTCCTCGAGGAGTCCATGGGCGACGGCAACTACTACCCCGCCGCGATGAACCTCATCCGCAAGTGGGGCCTGGTGCCCAAGGACGCCATGCCCGAGAGTGCCTGCACCAAGAACTCCTCCCAGATGAACGCCCAGCTCGAGCGCCTCTTCCGCAAGGCCGCCTGCGAGCTGCGCCAGATGGTCGCCTCCGGCGCCTCCGACGCGGACGTCCACGCCCGCAAGCTGGAGTGGGTCGTGGCCTGCCACCACGTCCTGTGCGTCTGCCTGGGCGAGCCCCCGCTGACCATCGACGTCTCCATCCCGGTCGGCAAGGGCTGCAAGGCCGACCCCTCCAAGATCGTCGAGGTCGCCGGCGGCCCCGCCAAGGACGCCCCCGAGGGCGCCGACGGCGAGAAGGCCGACAAGGCCGAGCCGCGAAGGCTGCTCGTCGACAAGGGCATCACGCCGCAGGAGTTCGCCGAGCGCTACGTGCCGTTCGACCCCTCCGACTACGTCGAGCTCGTCAACGTCGAGCTCCCGGAGTACCCCTTCGGCCAGGCCTACCACCCCACCCTCACCGACACCATGCAGGGCGGCACGCCGCTGCGCATGCTCAACGTGCCGGTCGAGGTCCTCGAGGACGCCGCCGTCGCCTCCCTGCGCGCCGGCGTGCCCTGCGAGATGGCCTGCGACGTCTCCCAGCAGTACGGCCGCGGCCTGGAGGACTTCCCCGGCGTCCTGGGCACCGACACCATGGACTTCGAGGCGCTCTTCGGCGTGGACCTGTCCATGTCTCGCCCCGACATGCTGCGCAACCGCGAGACGCGCACCACGCACGCCATGACCTTCCAGGGCGTCCAGCTCGGCGAGGACGGCCGCCCCGAGGCCTGGCGCATCGAGAACAGCTGGGGCAAGGACAGCTGCAAGGACGGCTTCCTGATCGCCAGCGGCGACTGGTACCGCACCTACGGCGGCGAGGTCGTCGTCCGCCGCGAGTTCGTCCCCGAGGAGTGGCTGCGCTGCCTCGACGAGAAGCCCGTGGTCGACGTCGACCCCTGGAGCGTCATCTCCTGCGCCTTCCCCGCGCTCGACTAGCGCGCCCGCACCCACCCGCACGCACGGCACCCCCGACGGGGCCGCGGCCCAGCTGCCGCGGCCCCGTCGCACTTCTCGGCATGGGGTGCGGCGCGCCTCTCGCCGCAGCGCGTGGCGCTTCTCGTCGGGAACGCGACCGGCACGGGCGCGGACGGGACGGGCGCGTCCATCGGGGCGGGCCGCGGGACGTCGTTGCCGGTACGGGTCGCGTCTGTAAGCGATGTGTCACGTTGGCGGGACGGGAGCGGGGTATGCTCAACACATCGTTTCCGTTCTAAGGAGTGAAAGTGAGCGCAATCCACGTCATCGCGAAGCTGTTCGAGAACCTCGTGGAGGTCGTCATCGTGTTTCTGGTGGTCGGAACCGTCACGGGCAGCCTCTTCTTCGTCGTCAAGCAGCAGCGCGCCGTCGTCATCGAGCGCCTGGGCCGCTTCTACAAGATCGTCGGCGCCGGCCTGCACGTCAAGATCCCGCTGATCGACCGCAAGGCCTCCAACGTCAACCTCCGCACGCGCAAGAACGGCTTCACCATCGACGTGAAGACCGAGGACAACGTCACCATCGGCCTGGAGGTCTCGGCGCAGTACCACGTCAGCTACGACATGGGCTCCGCCCCGGAGCAGTCCGGCATCTACAAGAGCTACTACATGCTCCAGGAGCCCGTCGCCCAGATGCGCGACTTCATCACCGACGCCCTGCGCTCCTCCATCCCGGGCTACACCCTCGACGAGGTCTTCGCCAAGAAGGACGACATCGCCAAGGACGTCAACGCCACCGTCTCCGAGCAGATGG
>CALCDK010000024.1 GCA_937900605.1 uncultured Olsenella sp. | reverse complement strand
GGCCGTAGGCCGCGGTCTTCTCGAAGATCGGGCGGCGCAGGCCCAGGTCGCGGATGATGGCACCGGGGCGCAGGTCGAAGACGCGCTGGACGGCCTCGGAGATGACAGCGTCGTCCACGGTGCCGGTGCCGAAGGTGTCGACCATGACGCTCAGCGGGTGCGAGACGCCGATGGCGTAGGCGAGCTCGATCTCGCAGCGGTGCGCGAGGCCCGCGGCGACGACGTTCTTGGCTACCCAGCGCGCGGCGTACGCGGCGGAGCGGTCGACCTTGGTGCAGTCCTTGCCCGAGAAGGCACCGCCGCCGTGGCGGCCCATGCCGCCGTAGGTGTCGACGATGATCTTGCGGCCGGTGAGGCCCGTGTCGCCCATGGGGCCGCCCACCACGAAGCGGCCGGTGGGGTTGACGTAGACCTGCGCCGCGTCCCACTTGATGCCGGCGGCGTCGAGGACCGGGGCGATGACGTGCTCGACCATGTCGCGGCGCACGACCCCCATGTCCTTGACCTCTGCGGCGTGCTGGGTGGACACGACGACGGCCGTGACCTCGACGGGACAGTCGTCCTCGTAGCGCACGGTCACCTGGGTCTTGCCGTCCGGGCGCAGGTAGTCGAGCTCGCCGGACTTGCGGACGGCCGAGAGGCGCTCGGCCATGCGCGACGCGAGGTAGTGCGGCATGGGCATGAGCGTGGCGGTCTCGTCGGTGGCGTAGCCGAACATCATGCCCTGGTCGCCGGCGCCCACGAGGTCGAGCGGGTCGGCGGTGCGGCCGGCCTGCGCGTCGTAGGACTCGTCGACGCCCTGGGCGATGTCGGGGCTCTGCTCGTGGATGAGGTTGAGCACGCCGCAGGTCTCGCAGTCGAAGCCGTACTTGGCGCGGTCGTAGCCGATGCGGCGGATGACGTCGCGCGCGATGGTCTGCACGTCGATGTAGGCCTCGGTGCGGATCTCGCCGGCGACGACGACGGTGCTGGCGGGGACGCCGGTCGGCGAGACGTAGCCCTTGGCCTCGAGCTCGGCCTCCTTGGACAGCAGCGCGTCGAGAATGGCGTCGGAGACCTGGTCGCAGATCTTGTCGGGGTGGCCCTCCGTCACGCTCTCGGAGGTGAAGAGGTAGTTCCTAGCGGGCATCTCTAGCCGTCCTTTCGGGTCGTGTCGCTCCCCTGCCCCGCGCCGGCGGCCGGCGCGTCCTGGGAGAGCGAGAAGATCGTCCGGCCGCGCTCGGTCCCGACGCCGGAGAAGGCGATGTCGAGGACCTTGCGGACGGCGGACTCGAGGTCGTCGCCGTCGAAGCCGGGCATGGCATACTCGAAGATGACGAACGCGCCGGTGATTCCCACCGCGGCAAGGCGGCTCTCACACTCCTCGCGGACGATGCCCTCGCCCTTTGCGCGCTCGATCTGTGCCGTAAGTATAGAGATGATGCGGGCCACGTGTGGCTCGACGTCCGGGATCATGCCGCCGCGCTCCTCGCTGCCCGAGTGCGTCATCGCCAGCGCGAGCGGGCCTCTGGGCTGGACGGCCTCGGCGAGGCTCGTGACCAGGCGGGAGATCGACTCGGTGGCGGAGGGCGCCTTGGCGACGACGCTCTCGACGTTGGCGACGAGCTTGTCGACGGAGCGGTCGAAGACGGCGCGCACCAGGGCGGCCTTGTCCGAGAAGTAGTAGTACAGCGAGCCCTTGGACATCTCGCAGCGCGCCGAGATCTCGCTCATCTGGAAGTCCGTGCTGCCGCGCTCGACCATGAGGTCGCAGGCGGCGGCCATGATCCTCTCGCGCGTCGCGGCGCTCTTGGGCGTCCTGACGTCCGAGCGCGTGCGCGAGGCGCCGCGGCCGGACCCCGCCTGGGCGCCGTGCGAGCCGCCGCGCACGCGCCTTGCGGCACGCGGCCCGTCGGCGGCGTGCCCCTCTCGCTTGGCCATGTGTTGCCCCTCTCTGTCTGCTGGCCACGATTCTACCATCTGCTAGCATTTTTTGAGCAGTTTTCAAAAAGTTTGGACGCCCTCGAATAGAAGCATCGTACGTGGGCTAGAGTTCCAATCTGGAGCGTTATGGACAAGACACGCGAGAAGGGCACGAACTTGCGCAAGGCAGCACAGATCTTCCTACGCGACCTCAAACGGGTCCTCAGGAACCCCGTCGCCGTCATCGTGGCGCTCGGGGTGTGCATCATCCCGTCCCTGTACGCCTGGTTCAACATCCTGGCCAACTGGGACCCGTACGAGAACACGAGCACGGTCCCCATCGCCGTCGTGGTCGAGGACGAGGGCGCCGACGTCGCCGACCTCGGCTACACCAACGCCGGCGACATGGTCCGCGACCGACTCGAGGAGAACGACCAGCTCGGCTGGACGTTCGTCGACGACGAGGCCGAGGCCCTCGACGGCGTGAGCGCGGGCCGCTACTACGCGGCCTTCGTCATCCCCGAGGACTTCACGGCCTCGCTCGCCGACGTCCTCGACGGCGACACCGAGAAGGCCCACGTGGGCTACTACGTCAACGAGAAGGCCAACGCCATCTCCCCCAAGGTCACCGACACCGGCGCCGACACCCTCGAGACCCAGATCTCCAACGAGTTCGTCAAGGTCGTGGGCCAGACGGTCACCGACAGGCTCCAGGGCGTCGTCGGCGGCGTCGCGCAGGACGTCGACCACCTCTCCGCGTGCCTCGCCACGGACCTGCACGACCTGGGCTCCGGTCTCGGCGACCTCGCCGACGGCCTCGACGACGCGCAGGGCACCCTCGGCCAGGCCCGCGACACCATCGCGCAGGCCCAGGACACGCTGCGACGCCTCGGCGGCGCCAGCGACAGCCTCGCCGGCTCGCTGCGCGACGCCATGGGCGGCCTCGCCGGCGTCCGCACCCAGGCGCAGGGCATGGTCGCCGACCTGTCCCGCGCGCTCGGCACGGGCCTCGACGCCGTCTCCGGCATCTCCTCCGAGGCCAGCTACGACATCGGCCAGATCGCCGGCGACGTGAGCTGGGCCACCACCCGCGTCGACGAGGCCATCAACCAGGTGCGCGCGGCCAACGGCACGGTCCAGAGCGTCCGCGCCTCCCTGGACGTCTCGCGCACCACCATCCTCCAGCTGCACCTGACCGACGAGAAGACCATCGAGCTGCGCGACCAGGTCGTCAACAGCCTGGACCAGCAGATCGACGTCCTCGTCCAGCTGTCCGACCGCCAGCTCGCGGCCCTCGACCAGCTGCAGGGCCTCGCCGACCAGGTGGGCGGCGCCGCCGATGACGTGCGCGGCCTCGCCGACTCCCTCAACGGCGCGGTCCAGGGCACCGTGGGCGCGCTGGGCGGCCTGCAGGGCGACCTCGCCAGCCAGTCCCTGCCCGCCCTGTCGGGAGCGCTCGACTCCTTCGCCGACGTCGGCGGGCGCCTCACCGGCACCGTGGGCGCCGTGGGCCCCATGCTCGACCAGGCCGACGACACCCTCGCTCAGCTCGACGGCGTCCTCCAGCAGGCCTCCGACACCCTCTCGCAGACCTCCTCGCTCGTGCGCGACGCCGGCGGCGCCGTCTCGGGCCTCGGTGACGACGTGGCCGCCATCCAGAGCGCCGAGACCTTCGAGGGCATCTCCGACGTCCTCGCGCTGAGCCCCGAGCAGACCGGCGCGGCCATGGGCTCCCCGGTCGAGATGGTCCCCGAGGCCATCTTCCCCGTGCGCAACTACGGCTCCGGCGTCACGCCCTTCTACACCAACCTCGCCCTGTGGGTCGGCGGCTTCGTGCTCGTCGCCATCTACAAGCTCGAGGTCGACGAGGACGAGGTCGGCAGCTTCAAGCCGTGGCAGGGCTTCTTCGGCCGTTGGCTGCTGCTCAACCTGCTCGGCCAGCTCCAGGCCGTCATCTGCTGCGTGGGCGACCTCGCTCTGGGCATCCAGTGCGTCCACCCCGTGGCCTTCGTCTTCGCGGGCATGGTCGCGTCGTTCGTCTACGTCTTCTTCATCTACGCGATGTCCGTCGCGTTCAAGCACATCGGCAAGGCCATCTGCGTCCTTCTCGTCGTGCTGCAGATTCCGGGCGCCTCGGGCCTGTACCCCATCCAGATGCAGCCGGGCTTCTTCCAGGCGCTCAACCCGTGGCTGCCGTTCACCTACGGCATCAACGCCATGCGCGAGGCGATCGCGGGCTTCTACGGCTCCTACTACGCGCAGAACCTGCTCGTCCTTCTCGTCTACCTGCTCCCGGCGCTGCTCGTGGGCGTCGCGGCCAGGAGGCACCTGCTCAACATCAACGCCCTCTTCGACAAGAAGATGGGCGAGACCGACCTGCTCATCACCGAGCGCGTGGGCATGGACGGCGCCCGCTTCAAGCTGGCCACCATCGTCAAGGCGCTCATGGACTCCGAGGAGTACCACGACGTGTTCGTCGCCCGCGCGGCCAAGTTCGAGCTCATGTACCCGACGCTGGTGAGGCGCGGCCTGCTGGCGCTGCTCGTGGTGCCGCTCGTGCTGCTGGCGCTGCTGTTCGTGCTGCCCGCAAAGTTCGCGCTGCTCGTGTGCTGGGTCATCTCGCTCGTGCTCATCTGCACGTTCCTCATCGTGATCGAGTACCTCCACGACCGCGTCATCGACAAGACCTCGCTGAGCGACATGAGCAAGGAGGAGCTCTACGGCCTGCTCGGCGACGAGCTGCGCCGCGAGCTGTGCGCCTTCGCCCCGATCGAGAAGATGCACCTCGACGAGGACTCCCCGCTCGCACGCTTCGGCGCGCAGGATGACGAGCACGGCGACACGCGCGACGGCCAGCACGGCGACGGCCCCGCGGCCGACGGCGGCGAGAGGGGCGCCGGGGACGCGACCGAGCGACTCAGCCAGACGACGAAGGGAGGCGACGCGCGATGAGGAAGATCTGGGACTTCGTGAGGCGTGACGCCAGGCACGCGTTCGCAAACGTCATCAGCCTCGTGGTCATCGTGGGCCTCGTGGTGGTGCCGTCCTTCTACGCGTGGTTCAACATCGCGGGCAGCTGGGACCCCTATGGCAACACCAAGAACCTGCAGGTAGCCGTGGCCAACACCGACGAGGGCTACGAGTCGGAGCTCATGCCCGTCTCGCTCAACCTCGGCGAGCGCGTCGTGTCCGACCTGAGCCAGTCCGAGTCCATCGGCTACGTCACCACGTCCGAGGACGAGGCCGTCGAGGGCGTGCGCTCCGGGCGCTACTACGCCGCCATCGTCATCTCGCCGTCCTTCTCGCGCGACATGATGACCATCCTGTCGCCGGAGCCCGTCCACCCCAAGGTGAGCATCTACCAGAACGAGAAGGAGAACGCGATCGCCACGATCGTCACCGACAAGGCCTCCTCCGCCGTCGAGAAGGACATCGACGCGAGCTTCGCCGAGTCGGTCACCACCGTGGGCGCCGGCGTCCTCGACGAGCTGGGCCAGTACCTCGACGACGACCAGATGATGCGCCTGGGCCAGGCCATCGACGAGGCCATCGCGGGCGCCCAGGACACCCTGGGCCGCACGGCCGACGACGTCAGGTCCTTCTCGGCGCTCGTGGGCTCGACGCAGGCGCTGCTCGGCGACGACGGCGCCCCGCTGTCCGCCACCCTCGGCGACGCGCTCGACGCGGGCGGCATGCTGCGCGAGACCGCCGACGGCGTGGAGGGCGTCGGCGACGCGCTCGACGGGGCCGCGACGTCCATCTCGGACGCCATCGACCGCGGCGGCGCGAGCCTCGACGGCGTGAGTGGCGCCATCGACCAGGCCTTCGAGACCGCCGGCGGCCAGGTCGACGCCCTGCGCGGCGCCCTGGGCGGCGCGCGCGAGCTCCTCGCCCCGCAGATCTCCATGCTCGAGGACCTCTCGGCGCGCCTCGACGGCCAGGACACCCTCACCAAGACGTTCGAGGACCACTTCGAGCTCGGCAGCCTGGAGTACACCAAGGTCCACGAGGTCCGCGTGACCGTGCAGGGCCTCGCCCAGCTCGTGGACGGCGTCCTCGGCCAGCTGCGCGACCTCGACTCCCAGCTCCAGAAGACCGCCGACGACCTCGCGACCGGCGCCACCGACGCA
>CALCDK010000023.1 GCA_937900605.1 uncultured Olsenella sp. | reverse complement strand
TCTCAGCGCCCCTCGCGGCGGCACTCTTACCGGAGCCGCCGCGCCTGCCGGAACCGGAGCCGCGACGCGAGCCGGAGCGGGAGCGCTTTGTGCGCCTGCGGCCGGCCTCGCGCTGGGGGTCGAGCTCGACGGGCTGCTCGCCCAGCTCGAACTCGCCGGCGCGCGCCCACGTGGGGACGACCTGGCCCATGAGGGACTCGATCGCGAAGAGGTCCTCGGCGTCGTCGGCGGTCACGAAGGTGAGCGCCCAGCCCGTCTCGCCGGCGCGGCCCGTGCGGCCGATGCGGTGGATGTAGTCCTCGGGGTCGGCCGGGACGTCGAAGTTGACCACGTAGCGCACGTCGGTAACGTCGATGCCGCGAGCCAGGACGTCGGTGGCCACCAGGACGTCGACCTCGCCGGAGCGGAAGCCCGCCAGCGCACGCTCGCGCTGGTTCTGGCTGCGGTTTCCGTGGATCGGCGCGCACGAGACGCCCGTCCGGCGCAGGCGGCGGCAGCACGCGTCGGCGCGGTGCTTGGTGCGGCAGAACACGATGACGCGCTGCGATCCCTCGGCGCACACGACCTGGGCGAGCAGGCCGTTCTTGGCCTCCGGCGAGACGGGCAGCACGTACTGGTCGATGGTGTCGGCCACGCTGCCCAGGCGCGCGATCTCGACCGTCGCGGGGTCGTGGACCAGGTCGCGGATGCCGCCGATGGCCTTCTCGTCGAGCGTCGCCGAGAAGAGCAGCGTCTGGCGGTCGTCGGGCCTGGCCGCGACGATGGTGCGCATGGCGGGCAGGAAGCCCATGTCGAGCATGCGGTCGGCCTCGTCGAGGACCAGCACGCGCACGCCAGACAGGTCGCAGCAGCCCTGCTGGATGAGGTCGACGAGGCGGCCGGGCGTGGCGACGAGCACGTCGCAGCCGCGCTTGAGGGCGGCCTTCTGGGGCTCGTAGCCCACGCCGCCGACGACGGTGGCGCTGCGGTGGCGCGTGCGGCGCTCGACGGCCGAGCACACGTCGGCGATCTGCTGGGCGAGCTCGCGCGTG
>CALCDK010000022.1 GCA_937900605.1 uncultured Olsenella sp. | reverse complement strand
GTACGCGATCGGCTCTCTGATCGAGACCCCTCCGCTGTACCCCAACCTCACGGCACGTGAGAACCTGCTCGTGCGCGCGACGCTGCTGGGCGTCGACGAGTCGCGCATCGACGAGGTGCTCGAGTCCGTCGGCCTGCCCGACACCGGCCGCAAGCGCGCCGGGCAGTTCAGCATGGGCATGCGCCAGCGCCTGGGCATCGCCTGCGCGCTGCTGCCCAACCCGCGCCTGCTCGTGCTCGACGAGCCGACCAACGGCCTGGACCCCATGGGCATCGAGGAGCTGCGCGCCTTCGTCCGCGGGCTGCCGGCGCTCGGCGTGACCGTGGTCGTGTCGAGCCACATCCTCTCGGAGGTCGCGCAGATGGCCGACCACGTGGGCATCATCACCGGCGGCCACCTGGCCTACGAGGGGGCCCTCGAGCAGGGCTGCGACCTCGAGGCGCTGTTCATGGACGTGTGCCGAGGGGGTGTCGCGCGATGAGCGGGGAGGTTCGCCGCCCGGCGCATGCCGAGAGGGGCATGGCGTCCGGCGTGAGGCGCGAGGCAGCCGCCGAGAGGGGCATGGCGTCCGGCGAGCTGCGCCGCGCGCTGTCCGCGGAGTGGCTCAAGGGCCGCCACGGCGCGGCCCGGCGCGTGGCTGTGGCCGGAGCGGTCCCGTGCGCGCTTCTCGGCATCCTCGCGTCCGGCGCGCTCGGAGCGGCCGCCCAGCCCGGCATCGGGTTCGCGACGTACGGGTGGGCGTGGTGGTACACGCTCATGCTCCCCGTGGTCGTGTCGCTCGTGTGCGTCTGCGTGGCCCGCCTCGACGTGCGCGGGGGCCTGCGCGGCGTGCTGGGGCTGCCCCTCTCGCCGAGGTCCACGTGGTGGGCCAAGGTCCTGGTCTGCCTGGGGCTCGTGCTCGTCTCGAGCCTGGTGGTGTGGGCCGCGTCGGTGCCGTGCTGGCTGCTGGGCGGCCTCGCGCCCGACCCGCTGCTGGGCCTTGCCGCCGCGCTGCTGTGCACCGTGGGCGCGGCGTGGATGGTGCCCGCGTGCCTGTGGCTCGCGACCTCGTGCGGCACGCTCGCCGCGATCGCGCTGCCGGTGCTCGGGCAGGTCGCGGTGGGGCTT
>CALCDK010000021.1 GCA_937900605.1 uncultured Olsenella sp. | reverse complement strand
CGCTCGATCTTGACGACGGTGCCGGTGACAAGATCGCCCTCATCGAAGTCGGTGACGGTACCGTCGATGAGGCTGTTCATCTCCTCGTCGGAAATTTCGTCCAGGGAGAAGATGGACGAGTTCTGAATCTCACTCAAAGGTGGACCCCTTTCGAAAACGGGGCCCCGGTCGTCATGGTCGCTGCCTGCAGTGCCAAAATAGCGGCGTCTACTCGGAAACTTGCATGCTCTCGGGGGCCGACAGATACGTTCGTGCGGGCCCTGTACCCACACGTGGGATAGAATAACGTCATTCGCGTGCCGATTTCAAGCTCAAAGCAGCGGCAACGCCAAATTTTCCGCACCGACGACCGCGGGAGGCGAGACTCATGATACGCGCGGTGCTCTTCGACCTCGACGACACCCTGCTGGACCTCAACCTCTCCGCCTTCATCGTGCGCTACGTGGCGGGGGCGTCCTCACTGCTGGCGCGCGCCTGCCGCACGTCCGCGGCCGCCTTCGCCCTCCCCTACGCGCGCAGCTTCCTCGCGCTCGAGGCCCCGGGGCGTGACGACGACCTCACCAACCGCCAGGTCTTCTGCGACGTCTTCCGCCGCGAGAGCGGCGTGCCCCTCGACGACCCGGTCATCGCCGACATGATCGGCTGCTACGAGTGCACCGTGGTCCCCGGCCTCTCGGGAGGGCTCGTGCGCGCCCGGCCGCAGCGCGGTGCGCGCGCGTGCCTCGACGCGGTGCGCGACGAGGGGCTGGCCTGCGCGCTGGCCACCAACCCGACCTTCTCGCTGGCGGCCGACGAGGCGCGCCTGGCGTGGGCGGGGCTCTCTTCGGACGACTTCGACGACGTCTCGACCCTGGACGACTGCACGCGCTGCAAACCGTGCGCCCGCTACTACCGCGAGTTCGCCGCGCGCCTGGGCCTGGACCTGCGCGAGTGCCTCATGGTGGGAAACGACCCCTCCCGCGACCTGGCCCGGCCCGCCTCCTGCGGCCTGCGCACCGCCTACGTCGGCCACGGGAGGCCCCCGGCGGGCGCGGTCTGGCACGGCAGCGTCGAGCGGCTTGCCACGGAGCTCCACGACCTCGTCGCTCGCCTCGACGAGCAGGACGGGCGCGACAGCGGCCGCGGCCACGAGGCCTAGCGACCCGCACGGCCGACCCGCGCGACGGGACCCGCACCGCAGGCGCGAACCGCGGGCGCGAACTGCGGGCGCGCGGCCACCCCGGCGCACGACGAGAGGGGCGCCACCGGCCGCAGGTCGCGTCCCGGGGGCGCCCCTCTCGCACAGGGCGGGACCGGCGTCGGCTACACCCAGAAGAGCATCTCGTTGTAGGTGGGCACGGGCCAGTACTCGGCACCCACGACCTTCTCCATGGCGTCGACGGAGGCGCGCAGATGGTCCATCGAGGGGATCACGTGGTCGCGGTAGGCGTAGCACTGCTCGAGCGGGTCATCGACGGCACGCGCGTCGGCGTTGTTGGCCTCGAGGTCGGCGACGGCCTCGTGGATGGCGGAGATGCCGTCGGGGAGCGTGCGCACGAGCTCCTTCTCGACGGGCGAGTCGATGCCGATCTCGGCCTTGGTGGCCACGGAGGTGGCGATGTCGCCGGAGTAGTCGAACAGGGCCGGCAGGTAGAGGTGGCGGCTCATGTAGACCATGGTATTGGCCTCGATGTTGAGGAGCTTGGCGTACTGCTCGGCCTTGGAGACGTAGCGGGCGTGCAGCTCCGCCTCGTTGAGGACGTGGTACTTCTCGTAGAAGGCGACGGTTTTGGGGTCGACCATGCACGGCAGGGTCTCCGGCGTGCTCCTGAGGTTGGGCAGGCCGCGGCGCTCGGCCTCCTGCTCCCACTCCTCGGAGTAGCCGTTGCCCTCGAAGATGACGCGGTGGTGCTCGCGCAGGGTGCGCCTGACCCAGTCGAGGGCCGCGCGAGTGAACTCGTCGCCGGTCAGGCCGCCGAGCTCGGTGGCGAAGGCGTCGCACTGCTCGGCGACGGCCGTGTTGAGCACGACGTTGGGGTCGGAGAGGTTCTGCTGGCTGCCGCACATGCGGAACTCGAACTTGTTGCCGGTGAAGGCGAAGGGCGAGGTGCGGTTGCGGTCGGTGGTGTCGCGCAGGACGTCGGGCAGCGCGGGGACGCCCAGGTCCATGCGGGTGCGGTCGTGCGCCTGCGCCTCCTCGCCGCGCAGCAGGGCCTCGACGACGGCGTCGAGCTCGTCGCCCAGGAAGACCGAGATGATGGCGGGCGGGGCCTCGTTGGCACCGAGGCGACGGTCGTTGCCAGCCGAGGCGACGGACATGCGCAGCAGGTCGGCGCGGGTGTCGACGGCCGCGATGAGGCAGGTCAGGAAGACGAGGAACTGCAAGTTCTCGCTGGGGACCGCGCCGGGCTCGAGCAGGTTCTTGCCGTCGGCGCACAGCGACCAGTTGTCGTGCTTGCCGGAGCCGTTGACGTACTCGAAGGGCTTCTCGTGCTCGAGGCAGGCCAGGCCGTGGTGGGTGGCGAGCAGCTTGAGCTTCTCCATGGCCAGCAGGTTGTCGTCGACGGCGGTGGAGCCGTACTCGAAGATCGGCGCGAGCTCGTGCTGGGAGGGCGCGACCTCGTTGTGCTTGGTCTTGGCGCCGAAGTAGTGCTCCTCGAGCTCCTGGCCCTTGACGGGGGCGCAGCCGAACAGCGTGCGGCCGCAGTAGATGAGGTCCGGACGGCGCTCGAAGTCGGACTCCTTGATGAGGAAGTACTCCTGCTCGGGGCCGATGGTGGTCACGACGCGCTGAGGGGTGCGGCCGAACAGGGCCAGGACGCGCTTGGCCTGCTGCTCGACCGCCACCTGGGAGCGCAGCAGCGGCGTCTTCTTGTCGAGGGCGTCGCCGGTGTAGGAGATGAACGCCGTGGGGATGCACAGGACCTCGTCCTTGATGAAGGCCGGGCTCGTGGGGTCCCAGGCTGTGTAGCCGCGGGCCTCGAAGGTGGCGCGCAGGCCGCCGTTGGGGAAGCTCGAGGCGTCGGGTTCGCCCTGGATGAGCTCCTTGCCCGAGAAGGCCATGAGCACGCCGCCGTCCTCGAGCAGGGTGATGAAGCTGTCGTGCTTCTCGGACGTGATGCCGGTGAGGGGCTGGAACCAGTGCGCGTAGTGCGTCGCGCCCTTCTCGAGCGCCCACTCCTTCATGGCATGGGCGACCTCGTTGGCGATGTCGAGGTCGAGGGGCTTGCCCTCCTTGATGACCTGCATGAGGTCCCTGTAGGTGGGCTTGGGGAGCCTCTCGCGCATGACGGAGTCGGTGAATACCAGGCTCCCGTACTCCTCGGTTACCCTGTCCTTGGCCATGTGAGCCCCTTCTCTGCTCGGCGTGAGATCGCAGACGTACATATTACGGCGCACGCGTCCCGCGGTCCGTTCGCGCGCGGGGGCGGTCACACACTCTTCAGGTTAGCGAAAGCGCGGCGGGCGCGCGGCGCGGCTCGCCTACAATCGAGGGATTACGCACCGAGAGGAGACCCATGGCAGACGAGCACCGCACGATCGCCGTCATCGACGGCAACTCGCTCATGCACCGAGCGTTCCACGCCATCAGGCAGCCCATGAGCGCGCCGGACGGCCGGCCCACCAACGCCCTGTTCGGCTTCTTCAACATGTTCGTCAAGCTCGTCGGGAGCTTCCGCCCCGACGGGGTGATCTGCGCCTTCGACAAGGGCCGGCCCCAGGTCCGCATCGACATGCTCCCGCAGTACAAGGCCCAGCGCCCGCCCATGGACGAGGCCCTGCACGTGCAGTTCCCCATGGTCAAGGACCTGCTGCGCGCCCTGGGCGTGCCCGTCTGCGAGCTCGAGGGCTGGGAGGGCGACGACATCCTCGGCACCCTGGCGCGCCGCGGCGAGAGGGCCGGCTACGAGATGCTGCTGTTCACCGGCGACCGCGACATGTACCAGCTCTCGACCGACCTCGTGAAGGTCGTCTCCACCAGGAAGGGCGTCTCGGACGTGGCCGTCATGGACCCGGCCTCGGTCGAGGACCTCTACCACGGCATCACCCCCGAGCTCGTCCCGGACTTCTACGGCCTCAAGGGCGACTCCTCCGACAACATCCCCGGCGTCCCGGGCATCGGCCCCAAGAAGGCCGCCGCGCTCATCGTGCAGTACGGCTCGCTCGACGAGGTCGTCGCGCACGCCGACGAGGTCCGCGGCAAGATGGGCGAGAACCTGCGCGCCCACATCGACGACGCCCTCCTCAGCCGCAAGGTCGCCACGATCCGCACGGACGCCCCCATCGAGCTCGACCTCGACGACGCCCGCTTCCCCACCTTCGACCCGGCCGTGGTGTCGCAGGCCTTCTCGGAGCTCGGCTTCACCGGCATGGTCTCGCGCCTGCTGCGCCTCGGCGACGCGGACGAGGGGGGCCGCGGGGACGGCGCGCCGCAGCCCGCCCGCGAGGCCGTGCGCCTGCCGGAGCCGGTCCGCGGCGAGGG
>CALCDK010000020.1 GCA_937900605.1 uncultured Olsenella sp. | reverse complement strand
CCGTGGGAGAGCAGGACGCCGCTGACCAACAAGGGGCGTTTCGCGCACAGAGGCCCCCTCCCGCTCCGGGAGGGGGCCTCTGTGCGTAGACGGGATGGTATTCTCGATGAGAAGGTAAGTAAGCGGTCAGCTTGGGAGGCAGTTTGGCACGCAAGATGGGCAAGTCGTCCAAGGCGTCCACGGGACGTGGCTCTCGGCGCCAGCGCTCCTCGAACAACGTCCCTGGGGTCCTACCGGAGCTCTCGGGACTTCTCGACGTTCCGAGCTTCGAGGACCTTCCCATGTCCGTGGACTTCTCGGCCGACTTCGATTCGGCGGTCGCTCGGGCATGCGACTCCGGCGTGCCCGCTGAGGAGCTCGTCCTGGGGTGCGTCGTCAGGCTCGACCGGGGATTCCCCGCCATCGTCAGCCGTGATGCGATCTTCCGTGCCGAGTTCTCGACGCGACTGAGCAAGGGGCTCAGCTCGGACCAGACGCGTGCCGCCGTCGGCGACTGGGTCTGCGCGCGTCGTCCCGACTCGCATGACATGGGACGCATCGAGGAGGTCCTCCCTCGTCGTACCGACGTCGCCCGGTGGAAGGGCGGCTCGCGTGGCGAGCGCCAGACCCTTGCGGCCAACGTGGAGCTCGTGCTTCTCGTCCAACAGGTGGGGGCTGACGTCATCTCGTGCGACCGCATCGTGCGCTCTGCCGTCATCGCGAGCGACTGCGGGACTCGCTTCGCGGTGGTCCTCACGAAGTGCGACCGCGCGTCTGCCCAGATGCTCCTCGCCGACGTCGAGCGCATCCGTGCGGTCCTCGGCGAGTCCGTTCCCATCGTCCTGAGCTCCTCGGAGCCCTCTTCCCCCTCGATCGACGCCGCCGTGGGGAGCCATCGCGACGAGCTGGTCCTCGTGGGCCTGGACGGTGTCAGGGGGCTTGTGCCGGCCGGTGTCGTCGCCATCGTGCTCGGCGAGTCGGGAGCGGGCAAGTCGACGCTGCTCAACGGGCTTCTCGGCCATGACGCGCTCGAGACGGGAGCGGTGAGGTCCTCCGACGACGCGGGGCGTCACACCACCGTCGCCCGGCGCATGGTGCGCCTCCCGGGGGCAGGCATCATCGTCGACGAGCCGGGCCTGAGGAGCCTTCCGGTCCTGGGCCACGAGCGCGGCCTGGCGCGCGTCTTCCCCGACGTCTCCGCCGCGGCCGAGACGTGCCGCTTCTCGGACTGCACGCACGTGCACGAGCCCGGGTGCGGCGTGCGCGCCGCGCTCGATGCGGGCGAGGTGTGCCAGGAGCGCCACGACGCGTACGTCGCCCTGGCCACTGAGATGAGGGCGAGCGCCGGAACCCTCGACCCCGACATCGTGCTGTGAGCCCGCAGGTGGCTTGACGCGGTTTGCCGCGGCATGACGCGATTTCGTCCGGCGTGGCGCGGTTTGACGTTGCATGGCACGGCGTGTCGCGTGGTTTGGCGCGGCATGGCGTGATGTGATGCGACCAGATGAGAGAACCCTTTCGTGGCCCGTCCCCTCGTGGGGGCGGGCCGCTTTTGTGTGCGTCGCGAGAAGGGCGCCTTGTGTTGCCTGCGGGTGCGTCCGAGCCCTTGGTCGCGCTTCTCCGCGCCGTGGCAGCCACCGGGCAGGATGCGGCCCGCGTGGTGTCACCGGTTCCTCCCGACGTCGGGCCCGGCCGTCCCGGGTGGGCGCAGAATGCCAGTCCACGAGAGGTGCCCGGCGCGCGATGGGACGAGCCGGGGCTGCGGCGAAGGGGGACCGATGTCGAGAGGGGCACGCATGGCGCTCTCGGGCGCTATGGCCGCGCTGGCGGTGGTGTGCTGCCTGCTGTACGGCCAGGCGGTGAGGGGCGCTGCGGAGCGCGAGCGCTCGGAGGCGCTCGAGCGCTACGGCGGCGAGGTGGTCCCCGTCGTTGTGGCGACGGGGGACCTGGTGGCGGGCGAGCCCGTGGGGGCGCGCAACGTCACCATCCGCGACTGGGTGGCGGACCTCGTGCCCGAGGGCGCGTTCACGTCGCTCTCGGACGTCGAGGGGCGCACGCTCAGCGTCCCGGTCGCGGCCGGGGTGCCGCTCACGTCGCTCAACTTCCGGGACGACGCCCGGGCGGCGGAGGTCCCGGCCGGGCGGGTGGCCGTCGCAGTGAGCGCCCCCGACCGCGCGGGGATGCCTCCCGGCGTCGCGGAGGGGACGCGTCTCGCCGCGTACGAGGTCACCCAGGAAGGGGTGAGGCTCCTCTCGCAGGGGTGCGTCGTCATCGGGGTGCCCGCGGAGGGCCCGCAGGGCGCCTCGGCGACGGTGGGGCTGGCCGTGGAGCCCGGTGACGTGTCCGCGGTGCTCGGCGCCGCCGCACGCGGGACGCTGCGGCTCGCGGTGCCGGCCGACGACGTCGACGGGCTGTCGCTGGGGCCCGTCGCGGCGCCTGACGAGGTAGCGCCCGTGGGCGGCGAGGCGGACGGGTTGGGACCGGCCGCCGAGACGGGCGGGACGCCCGTGGGTGGGGAGGGCGACGGCGCGGCGCCGTCGCCGGTCGACGAGGCTGGGGAGGCAGCATGAGCGAGTGGATCGGATATGCGAGGCGAGACGCCCACTACGACCTCGCGAGGGCGGTGACGAGCCTGGACCCAGGGGCGACGCTGCGGGTGACGGGGAGTGCCGACGAGCTGCGCGAGTCGGCGGCGACGGCTCCGGGCGGCCAGGTGGGCGTCGTGGTGGGGCCGGTCGGCGAGGGCGTGTGCGACGTCAACCTCGCGGCGGCGATTGCCCACGACGGCAACGCGCGCGGCGTGGTCCTGGCGCGGCACGGGGTCTCGGGGTCGCTGAGGTCGCGCTCGGCGTGCGCTGGGATTGACCTGGTGCTGGACCTCGACGAGATCGACGGGCTCGAGGCGCCGCGTCCGGTGCCGCCGACGGCGGGCGTTGGCGCGGCGGGCGGTCGCGAGGTGGGCGGCCCCGCGGTCGCGGATGGGCCCGCGCTGGCGGGCGTCGCGGCGGGTCGGCCGGCTGTCGACGGCGCGGCGGGCGGTCACGAGGCGGGTGCCGCGGGGCCCTGCGAGTCGAGGCGCGGCAAGGTGCTGACGCTCTGCTCGGGCCGCGGCGGGACGGGCAAGACGTCGCTGTCCGCGACCATGGCGGCCCACGCGTGCGCCTGGGGCATGGACGTGGTGCTTCTCGACCTGGACCTGTCGTGCGGGAACCTGTACTCGTGCTTCGGGCTCGCGTCGGGGGCGGACCTCTTGGCGCTGGCCGACGGCTCGGCGTCCCCCTCCGCGACGTGCGCGGAGGCGCTCCCGGGCTGCCGGCTTCTGGGCCCGTGCGCCCGTCCCGAGGAGGCGGAGCTGGCGATGCCGCACGTGGGCGAGCTGCTGTCGTGGGCGGCCTGTGTCGCGGACCTCGTGGTCGTCGACACGTCGACCACGTTCACCGACGCGGTGGCGCAGGCGGCGCAGATGGCGGACAGGCTCCTGCTCGTGGGGGACGCGAGGTCGTCCGTCTCGTCCCTGGCGCGCGCGAGCGGCCTGGCGGTGAGGCTCGGCGTCGCGAGGACGCGAATCGCCCGGGTCGAGAACCGCGCGAGCACGCGCTCGCGGATGGACTTCTCGCTGGGGCGCGCCGAGGTGGGGCTCGAGGCGGCCCGCGGGTTCCGGGTGTTCGACGCCGGCGACGAGGTGGCAGCGTACCTGGACGCGGGGCTGGCCGCGGACCTCGCGGCGGCGGGCGGGCCGTTCTCGGAGTCGGTGGCGGTGGTGCTGGCGCAGGTGCTCGGCGAGCTCGGTTGCCTGCCGGACTGCGAGGGGGCGCGCCGCGCGGCGCAGGGCGACACCTCGCGCAGGTGGTCGGGGCTTCTCGGCCTCAGAAGGGGGGTCAGGTAGGCGTGTCGGTCCTAGAGAGGGTCCGCCGAGCCGAGGGCTCGCGGCAGGTGGCGAGGAGGGGCTCGGCCGCCGCGCGCGAGGCCCGCTCGGCCCTGAAGCGGCGGCTGGTCGAGCGGCTGGGGCTCGACACGATCGCGGGGATGCTCGACGGGTCGGACTCCTGCGACGCACGCGAGGAGCTCGGCGTGGCGCTCGAGTCGATCGTCAACGCCCAGGACGGCCCGGCGCTGGGGGTCGAGGGGCGCCGCGAGCTCGTGGGCCAGGTGGTGGACGAGGTGTGCGGCCTGGGACCGATCCAGGCGCTGCTCGAGGACGAGGGGGTGAGCGAGGTCATGGTGAACGGCTGCGAGGCCATCTTCTACGAGCGCGACGGCGAGATGTGCGAGGCACAGGTGGGCTTCGACTCGCCCGAGCAGATCATGATCGTCATCGACCGCATCCTGGCCCCGCTGGGACGCAGGCTCGACCGGTCGAGCCCCCTGGTGAGCGCGCGCCTGCCCAACGGGGACCGCGTCAACGCCGTCGCCGCGCCCACGGCGATCGACGGGCCGGTCATGACCATCAGGAAGTTCTCAGAGCGCGTGAGAACGCTGGGGACGCTCGTGGGGCTGGGCAGCCTGCCGGCGTGGTATGCGCGGCTGCTGGCGTGGGCCGTGCGCTGCCGAAGGTCGGTCGCGGTGGCCGGTGGCACCGGCTCGGGCAAGACGACGCTGCTCAACGCGCTGTCGTGCTCGATTCCGAGCGGCGAGAGGATCGTCACCATCGAGGACTCGGCGGAGCTGCGCTTCGACTCGCACCCCAACGTGGTGCGCCTGGAGGCGAGGGACGCCTCGATCGAGGGCGTCGGCGAGGTCACCATCCGCGAGCTGGTGAAGAACGCGCTGCGCATGAGGCCAGACCGGATCGTGGTGGGCGAGGTGCGCGGCGAGGAGTGCGTGGACATGCTGCAGGCGATGAGCACGGGCCACGACGGCTCGCTCACGACGCTACACGCAGGCAGCGCGCAGGAGGCGGTGCTGCGGCTGGTGCTCATGGCCCGGTTCGGGATGGACCTGCCGTCCGAGCTCATCGAGGAGCAGATCGCGACGGCGATCGACCTCTTCGTCGTGATGCGCAGGCTGCCGGACGGCTCGCGCCGGGTCACGACCCTGACGGAGGTCTCGCGCGCGGAGGGCGGCGGCGTCGCCCTGCGGGAGTGCGTGTCGTTCGACGAGGCGAGTGGGGACTGGTCGCTGGCGTGCGAGCCGGCGTTCGTGGCGCGCGGGCTGGAGCTGGGGCTTCTCGACGAGAGGGAGGTGGGCGCATGGAGGTCGTGCCTCTCGTGAGCGCCGCCGCGGCGACCTGGGCCGCGACCTGGGCCGCGCTCGGCGGCGACGTGGCTCCGCGCCGCGCGGGGGCGCTGGTGCGTGGCCTGGGCGTGAGGGCGTGCCTGGCGCTCGGCGCGTTGGGCAGGACGCGTGCGGCGGCGTGGCTCGCGGCCGGGCCCCTGGCGGGGTGCGTCCGCAGGCTGCGGCTCGCGGCGACGGCGCGCGGGCTGTCCCTGGACGAGCCGTCGGCCGCGGCGGGCGCGTGCGTCGCGGGGTTGGGGTGCGCGGCGCTTCTCGCCGTCGTGACGGGGACGTGGGCGGTGCCCGCCGTCGTGGCGGGGCTGGTCGCGATGGGCGTCGGGATGCGGCGGGCCTCGGCCGAGTCGCGCAGGCGCGCGGAGGTGGTCGCGTCGATGCCCGGCGTGTACCGGACGCTCTCGGCGGCGCTCGGGGCGGGGCAGAC
>CALCDK010000019.1 GCA_937900605.1 uncultured Olsenella sp. | reverse complement strand
CGTCCGCGGCAATAGACAGATTGGGAGAGCATACATGGCAACGTTCTTCGAGGGGGAGTCCCACACCTTTTCTGAGTATCTGCTCGTTCCCGGCTACTCCTCGGCGGAGAACATTCCCGCCAACGTTTCCCTGAAGACCCCCCTCGTTCGCTTCAGGCGCGGCGAGGAGTCCTCGATCAACCTGAACATCCCCATGGTCTCCGCCATCATGCAGTCCGTCTCCGGCCCCAAGATGGCCGTCGCGCTGGCCCAGGAGGGCGGCCTGTCCTTCATCTATGGCTCCCAGTCCGCCGCCGACGAGGCCGCCATGGTCCGCGAGGTCAAGTCCTACAAGGCCGGCTTCGTCGTGTCCGACTCCAACCTCACCCCGGACATGACCCTCGGCGACGTCCTCGACCTGCTCGAGCGCACCGGCCACTCCACCATGCCCGTCACCGAGGACGGCACCCCGCACGGCAGGCTGTGCGGCATCGTCACCTCCCGTGACTACCGCCCGTCTCGCGACTCCCGTGACCGCAAGGTCCGCGACTTCATGACGCCGTTCGACGAGCTCATCGTCTCCGACGACTCCACCTCCCTCAGGGCCGCCAACGACCTCATCTGGGAGAACAAGCTCAACGCCCTGCCCATCGTCGACGACGGGCAGCATCTGGTCGCCATAGTCTTCCGCAAGGACTACGACTCCCACAAGTCGCGTCCCAACGAGCTCCTCGACGAGCACAAGCGCTACCTCGTGGGCGCCGGCATCAACACCCGCGACTACGCCGAGCGCGTCCCGCTGCTGGTCGAGGCCGGTGCCGACGTCCTGTGCATCGACTCCTCCGAGGGCTACTCCGAGTGGCAGAAGCTCACCATCGAGTGGATCCGCGAGAACTACGGCGAGTCCGTCAAGGTCGGCGCGGGCAACGTCGTCGACGCCGACGGCTTCCGCTTCCTGGCCGACTGCGGCGCCGACTTCGTCAAGGTCGGCATCGGCGGCGGCTCCATCTGCATCACCCGCGAGCAGAAGGGCATCGGCCGCGGCCAGGCCTCCGCGCTCATCGACGTCTGCCGCGCCCGTGACGAGTACTACGAGCAGACCGGCATCTACGTCCCGGTCTGCTCCGACGGCGGCATCGTCTACGACTACCACATGACCCTGGCACTGGCCATGGGCGCCGACTTCATGATGCTGGGCCGCTACTTCGCCCGCTTCGACGAGAGCCCCACGCGCCGCGTCAACGTCAACGGCCAGTACATGAAGGAGTACTGGGGCGAGGGCTCCGCGCGCGCCCGCAACTGGCAGCGCTACGACCTCGGTGGCGACAAGAAGGCCATGTCCTTCGTCGAGGGCGTCGACTCCTACGTGCCGTACGCCGGCCCGCTCAAGGAGAACGTCGACAACTCGCTCATGAAGGTCAAGTCCACCATGTGCAACTGCGGCGCGCTCGACCTGCCGGAGCTGCGCGAGAAGGCCCGCATCACGCGCGTCTCCGCCACCTCGCTGGTCGAGGGCGGCGCCCACGACGTCGTGCTCAAGGACACCACGCAGCAGGGCAACTTCCGCTCCTAGCACGAGCCAGGGCAGATTCCCTTGGGGCCCCTTCGTGAGGAGGGGCCCTTCTCGTCCCGGTGGCCGGCGCCGCCGGGCCACTGGTACAATTCAGCGCAGCGACCATCACAGACGAAGGGGGCACACGCGATGTGCGACGAAGCCACCAGGCACGACCCCTCCTCCATCCCCGCATATGACGCCCAGGCCATCGAGGCCAAGTGGCAGCGCACCTGGGAGGAAGAGGGCACCTACAAGACCGACGAGGACCCGGCCAAGCCCAAGAAGTACGTCCTCGAGATGTTCCCGTACCCCTCCGGCGACCTGCACATGGGCCACGCGCGCAACTACACCATCGGCGACGCCATGGCCCGCCAGGCCCGCATGCGCGGCTACGACGTGCTGCACCCCATCGGCTTCGACGCGTTCGGCCTGCCGGCTGAGAACGCGGCCATCAAGCACGGCACCCAGGCCAGCGGCTGGACCCA
>CALCDK010000018.1 GCA_937900605.1 uncultured Olsenella sp. | reverse complement strand
GAGGACGAAGCTCGAGCGGTAGCCCTTGCGGTCGAGGGTCAGCAGGCCGAGGAGCTTGGTGGCCTGACCGATGCCCACGACGAGCACGCCCGTCGCGTCCGGGTCGAGGGTGCCGGCATGGCCGACGCGCCTCTCCCCCACGCAGCGGCGCACGCGGGCCACGACGTCGTGGCTCGTCATGCCGGCGGGCTTGTCGATTGCGATGAGCGCGTTGAGCGCGCTGGGTCCCCTTCTCAAAGGATCGCTCCCTAGTTGGCGTAGAGCGCGCGCAGCTTGGGCAGGACGACGGAGAGGGCCTGGTCGATGTCGCCGTCGTAGGTGAAGCCGGACGCGGCCGCGTGGCCGCCGCCGCCCATCTCGCGCGCGATTGCGGAAACGTCGATGTCGTTCTTGGCGCGCAGGTTGCCGCGCACCTGGCCGCCCGGGACCTCCTTGAGGAACAGGGCGACCTCGGAGCCCTCGACGCACCTCACGATGTCGACGAGGCCGTCGCACTCGGCGACGGGGACACCCGAGGCCATGAAGTCGGCCGCCGTGGCGTAGCTGTACGCGATGCGGCCGCGCTCGAACGTGGTGATGCGGCCCATGACCGTGGCCGAGAGGTGCAGGTAGGCCAGGCGGTCGCTCTGGTACACGTTGAGCGCCACCTCGGCGGGCGACGCGCCGGCGTCCACCAGGGCGCTCGCGACGCGGAAGGCCTCGCCGTCGGCGTTCTGGTACTGGAAGCGGCCGGTGTCGGTGACGAGCGCGCACAGCAGGTTCTGGGCGACGGGCAGCGTCAGGCTGCCCTCCCCGAGGTGCATGGCGTACTCGGCAACGATGACGCCGGTCGCGGCCGCGCCGGTGCGCACGACGCCCGCGTCCCAGAAGCGCACGTCGGAGGGGTGGTGGTCGAGGACCGCCACCTTCGCGGAGCGCTCGAGGACGGCGCGGGCGCCGGCGAGGCGCGCCGGGTGCGAGAGGTCGACGCAGACGAAGAGGTCGGGGTCGCCGGCGTAGTCGTCGGGGCGCACGAAGCGCTGCGTGCCGGGGAGGAACCGATAGGTCCTCGGCACGACGTCGCAGTCGGCGAGGAGGTTGACCACCCGCTTCTGCGGCCAGCGGTCGCAGATGAGGTCGGCCAGGGCGAGCCCGGAGCCGATCGCGTCGCCGTCCGGCGAGGTGTGCGCGCACACGACGATCTCCTGCGCGCCCTCGACGAGGGCGGTGATGCGGTCGAACTCCGCGGACTGCGCCGCGCTCTCTTCATGGCTCAGCAAGGCCGTGCCCCTATTCCTCTGCGCCGTCGCCCTCGTCGCCCTCGGCGACGTCGGCGACGGGATAGCCGAACTCGTCCTTCTCGACCGCCATGGTCGGGGGGACGTCGCCGAGCGCGCGCGTGATGCGCTCGGCCTCGTCGGTCGTGCGGTCGATGCGGAAGTCGAGCTCCGGGGTCACCCTCCAGCCCAGGGCGCGTCCAAGCAGGGAGCGGATGCGCCCCTTGGCGCGCGCCAGCGCGGCGCTGACCGCGTCGTAGCGGTCGGCGTCGCAGCTGACGTACACGCGCATGAGGGACTTGTCGACCGAGACCTCGACGCCCGTGACGGTCACGAGCGAGAGGTCGGGGTCGGAGACCTCGAAGAGCAGGATGCTGGCGAGCTTCTCGCGCGCGATCTGGTTGGTGCGGCGCGAGTACTGGTTCTGCTTCATGTCCACCTACTCCGTGCGGGCGACCTGCTCGATGCGGAAGCCCTCGATGAGGTCGCCGGGCTTGACGTCCTGGAAGTTCTCGAGGCCGATGCCGCACTCGAAGCCGGCCTTGACGGACTTGACGTCGTCCTTGTAGCGGCGCAGCGAGGCGATCTTGCCCTCGTAGACGACGATGCCGTCGCGGACGAGGCGGACCTGGTCGTCACGGGTGAGCTCGCCCTCGACCACCATGCAGCCGGCGGCCATGCCGACCTTGGGCACCTTGAAGGTGTCGCGGACCTCGGCGGTGCCGGTCTGGACCTCGACCTCGGTGGGCTTGAGCATGCCGATGCGGGCCGCGTCGAGGTCCTCGAGCGCCTTGTAGATGACGCTGTAGGTGCGGATCTCGACGCCGTCGCGCTCGGCGGCGGTGCGGGCCTTGGCCTCCGGGCGGACGCCGAAGCCGATGATGATGGCGTTGGAGGCGTCGGCCAGGACGACGTCGGTCTCGGTGATGGCACCGACGGCGGAGTGGATCGTGTTGATGCGGACCTCGGACTGGTCCATCTTGTCGAGCGAGTCCTGCAGCGCCTCGATGGAGCCCTGGACGTCGGCCTTGATGATGAGGTTGAGCTCCTTCACCTCGGCGTCGGCCATGGTGTCGAAGAGGTTCTCGAGCGTCACGTGCTTGACGCGGTTCTGCTCCTCGATGCGGGCCTTGAGGGCACGCTCGTCGGCAAGGGCGCGCGCGTCGCGGTCGTCCTGGAAGACGCGGAACTCGTCGCCGGCCATCGGGACGCTCTGCAGGCCGAGGATCTCGACGGCGTCGGAGGGGCCGGCCTCGGTGACGGAGTTGCCCTTGGGGTCGAGCATGGCTCGGACGCGGCCGTAGGCCAGGCCCGCGACGAGGGCGTCGCCGACGTGCAGGGTGCCACGGGTGACGAGCACCGTGGCGACGGAGC
>CALCDK010000017.1 GCA_937900605.1 uncultured Olsenella sp. | reverse complement strand
GGGAGACGCGAGCGTGCGGCCCGGCCGTCGCGCGCTGCGCGAGGGCGGCGAGGGGCCCGTGGGACGTGCCCGGTCCGGTCATGTCAGAAGCCATCTCGTCCCCTCCCTAGTCGGCGATGCTCGTGTTGGCGTGAGAGCCATCGGGCTGCCCGTAGATGGCGCCGAAGACGTCGCGCACCACGTACATGGCGGAGCTCGCACCTTGCAGGACCCGGTCCATGTTGCCGCCCACGACGTACTTGGGGTCGTCGGCCGGCGAGTAGGCGATGAACCAGCCGATGGGGTCGCCGCCGTTCTGCTCGGCGGTGCCGGTCTTGCCGCGGACTGGCACGTCGAGGTTGGTCCAGTGCGAGGTCTGCGCGGGGTCCTCGCGGTAGATGACGCCCTCCATGCCCTGCGCGACGATGTCGCGGAACGCGTCGGACTCCTCAACGTCGAAGATCTGCTCGCAGCGGTACTCGGACACGAGCCCGCCGCCGATCTTGGTGCGCACGCCCTTCATGACGTGCGGGCGGAACGCAGGGCCGCGGTTCGCGATGCTGCAGTAGGCCGTGCACATCTGCAGGGCCGTGACGAGCATGTCGCCCTGGCCGATGGAGATGTTGCAGTTGTCGCCGCCCTGCCAGGCGCGGTCGGCGTCGGGCGCCGACGAGAAGTAGTTCCACTTCCACTCGGCGTCGGGGATGCGCCCCTTGGCCTCGCCGGGGAGGTCGATGCCGGTGGCCGAGCCCAGGCCGTAGCGGCGGAAGGTCTCCTGCATGCCCTCGGGGCTGTCCGAGTAGTAGAAGCCCTTGCCGATCTCGTAGAAGACGACGTCGCACGAGAAGGTGATGCCGTCGACGAGGCCGATGCTGCCGTGGCCGGTCTTCCACCAGCAGCCCATGCCCTGCGGGTCGTTGGGGTTGCCCGACCAGGTCCACCAACCGGTGCAGTACCAGCGGCTCGACGCGTCGGCCAGGCCGTAGTCCAGGGCGGCGAAGGTGGTGAGCGGCTTGATGACCGAGCCGGACGGGTACTGCCCGGCGATAGCGCGGTTCATCATCGGGAAGTGCGCGCCCTCGGCCTGCAGGGCGTCCCAGTCGGCCGACGAGATGCCTCCGACGAAGGCGGCCGGCGAGTACGTGGGGGCGCTTGCCATGGCGAGGACCTCGCCGTTGGTGCAGTCGAGCGCGACGACGCAGCCGCCGGTGGCCGCGTAGCCCTGGTCCTTGCACTGCTTCATGACGCGCACGAGCGACTCCTCGGCGGCGCGCTGGACGTCGGCGTCGATGGTGAGGACGAGGTCGGAGCCGCTCTGGGGCTCGACGCTCGAGGCGTAGTCGAGGACCTTGCCGTCGGCGTCGACGTGGACGGTCTGCTCGCCACGCTGGCCCTGCAGGACGCTCTCGTACATGAGCTCCACGCCGGACTGGCCCACGACGTCGCCGTAGCGGTAGACCGTCTTGCCCTCGCCCTGCTGCTCCTGGCTCGCCTTGATCTGGTCGGCGGTCACGGCGCCGGTGTAGCCCACGACATGCGCGGCGAGGGACCCGTTGGGGTAGGCACGCTGGGTGCGCTGCTGGACGCTGACGCCGGGGAACGCCTCGGGGTGCTCGCCGATGAAGGCGACGACGCGGCGCGAGACGTCGACGCTCACGGTGCGCAGGCTCTGGCTGCCCTCGGAGGTGTCCTGGACCTTGCGGCGGACGGCCTGCGCGGGCATGCCGATGAGGTTGCCGAGCAGCCTGACCTCGACCTCGTCCTCGAGCACCTCGGAGGACGCGACGACGGTGAGGCTCGGGCGGTTGGTGACGATCTCGCGGCCGTTGCGGTCGAGGATGCGGCCGCGCGGCGCCTGGGTGTACACGACGCTCGTGCGGTTGGACTCGGCCTGCTCGGCGTACTCGTCGGACGAGACGAGCTGCATGGACCACAGTCGGGCGAGCAGCGTCGCGAAGACGCCGCCCACGAAGACGCCAAGGCCGACGAGCCTGAACGAGAGGGTCTTCTCGGTGGAGTTGTCCGAGCCGCCGGAGGCACGCGGGGTGGAGCCGCCGATGTCCATGCGGAACTGCGCCTGCGAGCGCCCGAAGACGACGAACAGGACGACGAGGGCCACGGCGAGCAGACCGCAGACGATGGCTATGACGAGCGAGAGGTCCATGCGCGCCCTCAGAGGCCCTTGGTCGAGAAGTGCCCGCCGCCGCGGCCGAGGTTGGGGCCGGCGGCGCGGACGCGAGAGTAGTAGTAGGCGAAGGGCACGAACGCGACGCAGGTCAGCAGGGCCGTGGGCAGCGCTCGGAGCACGATGACGTCTAAGAGCGAGCTGGCCTGTCCGACGAGCAGCATGGCGAGGGACTGCACGAGCGAGACCGCAGCGGCCGAGCCGCAGAACAGCGCCATGGAACCGGCGAGGTCGCCCGCGATGCGGTTGCGGCACTCGACGCCCAGCAGCAGCGAGCTCACCGTGAGGCAGAAGGCCATGAGGCCGATGGGCTCGGTGGAGCACAGGTCGAAGAAGAGCCCGGCGAGAAACGACAGCACGACGCCACGGCGGCCGCCCTGGCCCAGGGCGACGACGCCGGCGAAGACGAGGGCGAAGTTGGCGCGGCCGTTGCCGATCCCGACGTTGGGCGCGAGGGCCAGCTGGAGCAGCGCACAGAGGATGGCGAGCAGGATGGTGCCCCTGACCTGCTTGTTCTTGTCAGCGACCTGCATGTCTACCTCCCCTGTCCCTGAGAGTCGGAACCGGAGCCCGAGCCCTGCTGGCCCTCCTGCGGCTGCTCGCCCTGGGCGGGCTGGCCCATCTGCTGGGCGTCAGCCTCGGCGATGTCGTCGGCGGGGGCGCGCTGCCCCTCGGTGAGCGAGGTGACGACGAGCACCTCCTCGTAGCCCTCGGCACGTGCGAACGGCTCGACGGTGACGTCGAGGTAGAGCGAGCCGGGGTTGTTCTCGACGCTCGTCACCTTGCCGATGGGGAGCCCCTTGGGGAAGGAGCCGCCCAGGCCGCTGGTGACGACGACGTCGCCGACGGAGACGGTCTGGTTGGTGCGCACGAGGGTGAGCGAGAGCTGGCCGGAGGGCGAGCCCACGAGCATGCCCTGCACGCGGGTTGCCTGGACCATCGCCGAGACGGACGAGGACTCGTCGGTGAGCAGGCGCACGACCGAGGAGGTGGGGCCGCTCTCGACGACCTGGCCGATGACGCCGCTCGACGCGGTCACGGGCATGCCCGGCGCCACGCCGTCGGCGGTGCCCTTGTCGATCGAGAGCGTGGTGGACCAGGAGTCCGCCGAGCCGGAGATGACGCGCGCGGCGGTGGACTGCAGGTCGTTCGCGTCGCGCAGGTCGAGGAGCCCCTGGAGGCGCTGGGCGGTCTGCTCGGCCTCCTCGAGCTCGACGTTGCGGGCCTGGAGCTGGGCGTTCTCGTCCCTGAGCTCCGTGAGGGTCTGCTGGTCGGCGGTGAGGTTGGTAACCACGTTGCCAAGGCCGCGGAACGGCGCGCCTGCGGCGGCGCCGAGGGCGCGGACCGGCTCGGTCAGGGTCTGGAACCCTCCCCTCACCGCAGCGAGCGGGCCGGTGGGCCCCATGCGCACGCTCGCGGTGAAGAGGGCGACCGATATGACGGCGCAGACGAGGGCCGCACGGCCCCCGCCCGACTGCCTGTTGTTGCCGATGGTGGGTCCCTGGTTGCGACCCGACGTGGCCAAGGGCATGCCTACTGGCCCGTGCTCTGGACGAACCCGCCGGACAGCGCGTTGGCCTCGAGGACCTTGGCACAGCCGGTGACGACGTTCTCGAGCGCCGTCGGACTGACGTTGACCGGCACGCCGGTCTCCTCGCGCAGGCGCTGGTCGAGGCCGCGCAGCAGGCCGCCGCCGCCCGTGAGCAGGATGCCGTAGTACATGAGGTCGGACGCGAGGTCCGGCGGGGTGACGTCGAGGGCGTCCTTGACGGCCTTGGTGACCTCGTCGAGCGGACGGTCGAGGGCGCGGCGGATCTCCTCGCTCTCGATGCGGACGGTCTTGGGAAGGCCGCTCATGACGTCGCGGCCGTTGACCTCGACGTCGAGCTCCTCGGCGAGCGGCGCGGCGGAGCCGACCTTGATCTTGATGTCCTCGGCCGTGCGCTCGCCGATGGACAGGTTATAGGCGTCGCGGACGTGCTGCAGGATCGTCTGGTCGAACTCGTCGCCGGCGGTGCGGATGGACTGCGAGACGACGATGCCGCCCATCGAGATGACGGCGACCTCGGTGGTGCCGCCTCCGATGTCGACGACCATGGAGCCCGTCGGGTCCTCGATGGGCAGGTCGGCGCCGATGGCGGCGGCCATGGGCTCCTCGATGAGGTAGGCCTGGCGCGCGCCGGCCTGGATGGTGGCCTCGAAGACGGCGCGCTTCTCGACGGAGGTGACGCCGGACGGGACGCAGACGACGACGCGCGGGCGCGGCGACCACGGGTAGTGGCGCTCGCGGGCCTTCTCGATGAAGTAGCGGAGCATGACCTCGGTGACGTCGAAGTCGGCGATGACGCCGTCCTTGAGCGGCCGCTCGGCGATGATCGAGCCGGGGGTGCGGCCGATCATGCGCTTGGCGTCGGCGCCGACGGCGAGCACGCGGCTCTCGCTCTTGTCGATGGCGACGACGGAGGGCTCGTTGATGACGATGCCGTGACCGCGCACCGCCACGAGCGTGTTGGCGGTGCCCAGGTCGATGGCGAGGTCACCGCCGTATTCGCCGAAGAGTGAGTCGAAGATAGACATGGCACGCGTCCTAGTCGGTAGTGGCGGAGCTGTTGGCGGTCTTGGACAGGTAGTCGGGCGTCACGGAGCTGACCTTCCAGCCGAGGCCGTCGCGGACCATCTTGATGGTGAAGGACTGCTCGCCGCCCTGGGCCAGGGTGGCGGTGGCGTAGAGCGTGGAGGCGTCCATGGCGCGGTCGACGCCGGTCACCTCGAGGGTGGCGCCGGCCGGGACGGCGTCGGAGACGGCCTGCACGGCGGAGGTGGAGGCGGCGGCCAGGTACGGCGCGAGGTCGGAGCCGTTGGTCTTGGCCGCGAAGAGGTCCTGCGCGACGGACTGCTGCGTGGGGATGCCGTAGCCGCGGTAGTACGCGAAGGCGGCCCCGCCGAGGGCGAGAACCGCGACGACGAGCACGGCTACGAGGACCTTGAGGCCGGTGTGGCGGTGCTTGCGGCGGACCTTGCGCTCCTTGCGCTCCTTGCGGTCGGCCTCCATGAGGTCGGCCTCGGTCACGGAGAAGAAGCCGGTGTCCTCGGGGGACGGGATGAGCTCGCCGGAGGCGCCGGTGGGGTCGAGCGGGTCGTAGCCCGCACCGTAGCCCGCGGCGGCGAGGAACGCGTCGGTCTCGGAGGGCGCGTTGCGCTCGGCGACCTGGGCGACGGCCTTGCGGGCGGCGTCGTAGGAGGCCTGAGCCTCGGGGCTCAGCTGGTAGCTGCCGTCGGAGACGGCGTGGCCGAAGGCGTCGACGGCCTCGCTCATGCGGTTGGCGGCGACGTAGGCCAGGCCAAGGTCGCACCAGATCTTGCCCTGACTCTCGAGCGGCGTGGTGAAGTCGAGCGCGGTGCGGTAGGCCTCGACGGCGTCGACCGCGCGGCCGAGCCTCATGAAGCAGCTGCCGAGCGAGCACAGGGCCACGGCCGGGGCGGGGTTGGCCTCGTCGATCGCGGCGCTGCGGTAGGCGATGCCGGCGTCACGGACGTCGCCGAGGCGCTCGTAGGCCGAGCCGAGGGCGAGGTAGGCCTTGTACGGCGTGGGATAGGAGTCGTCGGCGACGGCGTCGGTGAGGGCCGCGACGGCCTCCTGGGCGCGCCCGGCGGCGAGAAGCGCGCGGCCGCGGTTGCACGACAGCGCGCCGCGCCTGCCATAGGCCGCGTCCGCGAGGGCGCCCTCGTACGCGGCCGCGGCGGCCTCGTACTGGCCGAGCTTCATGTACGCGTTGCCCCTGAGGTGGTCTACCTCGCCGCAGCGCTCCCCCGCCTGCTTGGCGTCGGCGAGCCTGGTGACGGCGCCCATCCAGTCGCCCTGCTGGTACGCGAGCTTGCCTGCTTCAAATGCCTGCTGGTTCACAATGTCCTCCAAGAGCCCTGGCGCTAGGCGCCCACATGCTCGATTCGCACGGATTCGATGACGTCGCCGGAGCGCAGGCCGGCGATGACGTCGGCACCCTCGATGGTGGTGCCGAAGACGGTGTAGCCGGAGTCCAGGGAGTGCTGCGGGCCCAGGCAGAAGTAGAACTGGGAGCCGGCGGAGTCGGGGTCCATGGAGCGGGCCATGGCGAGGGCGCCGTCGACGTGGGAGTTGCGCGGGTTGGTGCTGAACTCCTCGCGGATGCGGTAGCCGGGGCCGCCGGTGCCGGGCATGCCGAAGGGGCCAGGCTGGCCGGAGGCGACCTCCTCGGGGGTCATCTCGCGCGTGTTGGGGCAGCCGCCCTGGATGACGAAACCGGGAACGTAGCGGTGGAACTTGAGGTCGTCGTAGAAGCCGGAGCTGGCCAGCTCGCAGAAGTTGGCGACGTGCACCGGCGCGCCCTCGCCGTCGAGGCGGGCGCGGATGGTCCCCTTGGAGGTCTGGAACACGGCGACCTCGTCGCCGCTGACCTTGTACGAGGGGGTGTAGAGCGGGTCGTCGAAGAATCCCATGGTGCTCCTCGCTTCCTTATGAACATGGGCGCACGGGGCGCCCATTGACTTCCAACTCTGCAATCTTAGCAGGTTGGCGTGACGTTTCACACATTGAGCAGACCGGCCGGGCGCTACGCGGGCGGCGCCCAGGAGTCGTACTTCTCGGCGAACAGGCGCGCGTACTCGTCGCCGGCGTCGGCCGCGGCGGAGACGCGCGCGGCGTCGGCGGCCGGGTCCTGCGAGGAGGCCGAGAGGTCCCAGGCGCGAGAGAGCGCGTCCACGCGGTTCCTGAGCCAGTTGCCCAGGGTGAGCAGGGAGTCGATCGAGGGCGCGACGTCGCCGGAGCCCTGGCGCAGTCCCTGGAGCGTCGCGATGGCGTTGGACGTGTCGAGCGCGAGCTGCGTGGCCTCGTCGCGCGCGGCGGAGCGCTCGTCGGCGGTGCCGGACGCGCCCGTGGAGCCGAGCCTCGACTCGAGGTCGTCGGCACGGCCGGAGAGCTCCCCGAGCTGCGCGTGGACCGCCGAGAGCTGCTGGGCGAGCGTCTCGCTTGCGTCGGGCGCCTCCTGCTGCGGCCGGCCGTCCTGTCCCGCGAGGGAGTCGACGGCGCCGGGGAAACCCTGCTTGGAGGTGTCGGCCGGCGTGGTCGCCGAGATCCTGGACGCCTCCGGGTCCCAGGGGTGCGTGATGAGCAGCGCGGTGCCGCCCACGACGAGAAGCGCGAAGAGCGCCGTGATGACGAACACGCGGGTGCGGGGCATGCGGTCCCTCAGCGCGACGGGCGACGCGTCGTCGGACTGCGAGGGGATCGCGCTCTCGATGCGCACCTCATGGCGCGCGAGGTCCTCGCGGCCCATCACGCCGGTGGCGCCGATGTCCGGCAGGTCCATGTCGCGGACGCGTCGGGCGTGCGCGCCGGGCAGCTCCGTGCCGCACTTGGGGCAGCAGCGCATGCCGTCGGCCACGAGGGCGCCGCACGCCGGGCACCAGCTGGTGCGGTCGAGCGTGATGCGCTGCGTGACGTCGAGGTCCGTGCCGCAGTGGGGACAGCGCAGGGCGCCTTCGGGCACCATGCGCCCGCAACGGGTGCACCTCATGAGACGACACCTCCCCCCTGACGGGCCACGACACGACGTAGGGAGGATACCACCGCCCGGCGGCCGTCACGCAACCACCAGAGGGGCCTCACGAGCGCCTCCCACGGCGCTCGAGGCGCCCGACGACCCGGTGGAACGTGCGGTTCTCGCGGTAGGCGGCCATGGAGCGGTCGTAGCACCAGTTGAACAGGCAGACCGCGAGGGCGCCGAGCACGACCGTCGCGAGCGCGAGCGGCAGGTCGAGCCAGACCATGCGGAAGAAGGGCGCGAAGAGCGTGCAGCCCGCGGCGACCGCGAGAACGACGCCGACGGGAAGGACCGCGCGCAGCGGCGTGAGCGGCTGGG
>CALCDK010000016.1 GCA_937900605.1 uncultured Olsenella sp. | reverse complement strand
GAGCGCGACGAGACGCACGACTGCGTCGCCGACGGCCGCGTGGGGGACCTCGACTTCCTCAAGGTCGGGCACCACGGCTCGCGCGTCAGCGTGCGCGAGGAGGACCTGGCGACCCTGCGGCCCGAGGTGAGCGTCGCGAGCGCGGGGGAGGGCAACCGCTACGGCCACCCCGCGCCCGAGTGCGTCGAGGCCCTCGTCGGCGCCGGGTCGCGGTTCCTGTGCACGATGGACTGCGGTGACGTCACCATCGAGCCGGGCGCCTCGGGGCCGCGCGTGAGGTGCTCGCGGGGCCCGATGCTACAATGAGGAGCGTTTTCACGAGTGCCCGCCTCATGCGGGTGGGAGGGGGCCGCATGGCAAGCGACGCCGGTCTGGGATGCGCCTATCTGATCGTCGGCCCGGACGAGCTCAAGCGCGACGAGGCGCTCGCGCGCCTGCGCAGGCGCGTCGACGGCCCCCTTGCCGCCTTCAACCTGGAGGAGGTCCAGGCCTCGCCCGAGCTGCAGCCCGCCGACGTGCGGGCCTCGCTCGACACGCTCCCCGTGGGAGCCGACCGCCGCGTCGTCATCGTCCATGGCGCCGAGAAGCTCCCCAAGCCCGTCTCCGAGGCCATCGTCTCGTACCTCGACGACCCCAACCCCTCGTGCACGCTCGCCCTCGTCGCCGAGCGGCTGGCCAAGTCCACCCGCCTGTACAAGGCCGTTGACGCCACGGGCCCGCGCAGCGTCATCGCCTGCGCCGCGGCGAGCGCCCGCGACATGCCCGGCAGGGTCGTCGAAATGGCGCGCCAGCATGGCGTGCGGATCGACCCGGTGGCCGCCAAGGAGCTCGTCGCGCGCGTGGGTGACTCGACCCTCATGCTCGACCGGCAGCTCTGCGACCTCGCCGCGCTCCTCGGCGGCTCGGGCTCCATCGACGTCGCCTTCGTGGAGGCCAACGTCGCGCGCCTCGTCGAGGTCAAGCCCTGGGAGTTCCTCGACAGGCTCTCCTCGCGCGACGTGCACCGCAGCCTCGCGCTGCTGCGTCTGCTCACCGGCTCGCCGCTCGGGCTGCTCTCGCTCGTGGTGTCCCGCCTTCGGGACCTCGTCTGCGCGCAGAGCCTGGCCGCCCGTGGCCAGGCGAGCGCCCTGGCCGCCACCCTCAAGAAGAAGGACTGGCAGGTCAAGAGCTATGTCGGCTGGGCCCGTGGCTTCCGCGAGGGCGAGCTCGCGCGCCTGCTCGCGGACTGCGCTGCCACCGAGCGCGCCCTGAAGTCCGGCGCCGACCCGGACTCGGCCATGACGGCTCTCGTGGTGAGGATCTGCACCCCCGAGCGCTAGCCCCCCTCGTCGCGCCGTCGCGACTCGCACCAACCTTGCGACGCAAAAAAGGGGACCGCCGCGGCTCTGCCACGACGGTCCCCGGTGCGCTCTGTGAGAGAAGCGGGCTACTTGATGCCGTTGACCAGCTTCTGGACGCCGCTCTTGCGCTGGGCGGCCTGGTTCTTGTGGATGATGCCCTTGGAAGCGGCCTTGTCGAGCAGGCGGCAGGCCTTGTTGGCCAGGAGCTGCGCGTTCTCGGCGTCGTTGGCCTCGACGGCAACGCGGACGGCCTTGACGGCGGTCTTGAGCTCGGAGCGGACCGCCTTGTTGCGGATGCGGGCCTTCTCGGCGGTGATGATGCGCTTCTTCTGAGACTTGATGTTAGCCACGTGCGTTTCCTTTCGAAATCCCAAATCCTTGAGGCCTCTAGGTACTCTGAGGTGTGGATGTGGGGTATCCGACACCAGACACGGCGAGGTCAACTTGGAGAGTATAGCATGTCGCCCCGGATTTCGCTATGATTCAAAACATGGCTACTATCGATATCTCACATATCCGCAACTTCTCGATCGTCGCGCACATCGACCACGGCAAGTCCACCATCTCGGACCGCATCCTGGAGCTCACGCACACCGTCCAGGAGCGCGACATGGAGGCCCAGCTGCTCGACACCATGGACATCGAGAGGGAACGCGGCATCACCATCAAGTCCAACGCCGTCCGCGTCGCCTACGACGCCGACGACGGGCAGACCTACCAGTTCAACCTCATCGACACCCCGGGCCACGTCGACTTCACCTACGAGGTCTCTCGCTCTCTGGCGGCGTGCGAGGGCGCGGTTCTGGTCGTCGACGCGACGCAGGGCGTGGAGGCGCAGACCGTCTCCAACGCCAACCTCGCCATGAACGCTGACCTCGACATCGTCCCCGCGATCAACAAGATCGACCTGCCGAGCGCGCACCCCGACGAGGTCAAGCTTGAGATCGAGGACGACCTCGCCATCCCGGCCGACGACGCCGTGTGCGTCTCGGGCAAGACGGGCGAGGGCATCCACGACCTGCTCGAGGCCATCGTCGTGCTCGTCTCGCCGCCCACCGGCGACCCCGACGCGCCGCTCAAGGCCCTCATCCTGGACTCCTACTTCGACGAGTACCGCGGCGTCGTCGCCACGGTGCGCGTCTTCGACGGTTCGATCCGCAAGGGCCAGACCCTCTCCATGATGCAGGCCGGCTCGGACTTCCTCGTCGACGGCGTCGGCGTGAGGCGCCCCGCGGAGGAGTCCGTCGACCAGCTCGGCGTCGGCGAGGTCGGCTACGTCGTCACCGGCCTCAAGGACCCCGAGGTCGTCCGCGTGGGCGACACCCTCACCGACGCGTCGCGCCCCTGTGCCGAGCCGCTCCCCGGCTACCGCGAGGCCAAGCCCATGGTCTACACCGGCCTGTTCCCGGTCGACAACAAGGACTACGAGAGCCTGCGCGACGCCCTTGACAAGCTCCACGTCAACGACCCGTCGCTCACCTGGGAGCCCGAGACCTCGGTCGCCCTGGGCTTCGGCTTCCGCGTCGGCTTCCTCGGCCTCCTCCACATGGAGGTCGTCAAGGAGCGCCTCGAGCGCGAGTTCGGCCTGAGCCTCATCGCCACGAGCCCCAGCGTCGACTACCACGTCTACCGCACCGACGGCTCCATGGTCGAGGTCCGCAGCCCGCAGGACCTGCCCGACGTCACCTGCATCGAGCGCATCGAGGAGCCCTACCTCAAGGCCAAGGTCATCGTGCCGCCCGAGTTCACCGGCGCCGTGATGCAGCTGGCCATCGACCACCGCGGCATCACGCAGGACATGGTCTACCTCACCGAGAAGTCCGTCGAGATGCACTTCGACATCCCGCTCGCCGAGCTCATCCTAGACTTCTTCGACCAGCTCAAGAGCCGCACCAAGGGCTACGCGTCGCTCGACTACGAGTTCGACGAGTACCGTCCGTCGGACCTCGTGAAGCTCGACATCCTGCTGTCCGGCGACGAGGTCGACGCGCTGTCGTTCATCGTCCACAAGGACAAGGCCTACGGCCTGGCCCGCGGCCTGTGCGACAAGCTCAAGGAGATCATCCCGCAGCAGCTCTTCGAGGTGCCCATCCAGGGTGCCATCGGCAACAAGATCATCAGCCGCGCCACCGTCCGCGCTCGCCGCAAGGACGTCCTCGCCAAGTGCTACGGCGGCGACATCTCGCGCAAGCGCAAGCTCCTC
>CALCDK010000015.1 GCA_937900605.1 uncultured Olsenella sp. | reverse complement strand
ACGCCCACAAGGGCGAGGCGGACGTCACCTACAAGGACATCACGCTCGACATTGACATGTACTCAGTGCAGGGCCCCAAGTCCGCCGAGGTCATGGATCAGGTCGTGGCTGACAAGGTCGATGACCTCAAGCGCTTCGAGATTCTCGACACCCGCGTGGGTGACGCCGAGGTGCGCGTCGACCGCGGTGGCTTCTCCGGTGAGCTGGGATTCGAGATCTACTGCAAGCGCGAGGACTCCGCGAAGGTCGCCGAGGCGCTCGCCGCCACCGGTGCCCACGAGCTCTACACCCTCGAGGTCTACGTGAGAAGCCTGCCCATGGAGAAAGGCATGGCGCTTCGCCAGGACTACCACCACCTCACACCTTTCGAGGCAAACCTCGGCTGGTCGGTGCACCTGGACAAGAAGGGTGACTTCATCGGCCGCGCAGCGTTGGAGAAGGCCGTCGAGGATGGTCCGAAGTGGGCGTTTGTGGGCGTTGAGATCGAGCGCGAGAGCTATGAGGATATCGCACAGAACGAGATCGTCTACAAGCGTGGCATCCCGGTTGGCAAGTGCCGCCAGATGATCTATGGCTACACGGTCGACAAGAACATCGGGTTCGCGATCGTCGACGCTAAGAAGTGCCCGATCGGCACGAAGGTCACCATCGGCTCCAACGACTCTCCCGCAACCATCGTCGAACCCAAGTGGTGCTAGGAAAGGGAAGTGAGTGACATGGCCTCTCAGAAGGACAAGGTAACGCTCATCCTTGGATGTGCCTCCGGCATGGGCGCGGCCACCCTCAAGATGCTGCTCGCAGACGGCGCCAAGGTCGTCGGCTTCGACAACAACGAGGAGAACATGGCCGAGACCCTCGAGGAGATCGCCGACGAGATGCCCGACCACCCCGGCACGCTCGACATGGTCTACGGCGACATTACGAGTGCCGAGGACCGCAAGCGCGCCCTCGACCTCGTTGCCGAGAAGTACGGCAAGCTCGACACGCTGCTCTACGTCGTGGGCGTCCTCGACCTCATGTGCCCGGCGCACAAGACCGACGACGAGCTGTGGCAATACGTCATGGACGTCAACTGCAACGACTGCTTCTACACCGTCCGCGACGCCCTACCGATGCTGCTCGATCACGAGGGGCCGGCTGCCAACGTCGTCATCGTGGGGTCCGTCGGCGGCCTCTACGGATCTACGGCCGGCGCCGCCTACGTGACGTCCAAGCACGCGGTCCTTGGCCTCGCGCGCAACCTCGCGTGGTCCTACCACTGGAGGAACCTGCGCGTGAACGTCGTGAACCCCGGCGCGATCATGACAGGCATTCTCGGCAACGCGATGGAGAAGTGGCCCGACCGTGACGTCATGGACGATGAGGGCAACGACCTCTACAACGTCCGCGGTGGCGTGGCGCTCGGTGTCGATGCCGAGGGCAACAACATGATGGGCGACGCCGAGGACATCGCGCGCGCCATCATGTTCCTCATCGACGACGACAACAAGTACGTCAACGGGGAGCAGATCACCGTTGACGGCGGCTGGACGAGCTTCTAGGGTCCGCTTCCTCCGGCCGGGCACTGACCGTGGTGCCCGGCCGAATTCATAGACGCGCTTCCTGGGACGGGGAATGCCCCGACGCGCGCACCCGCGCCCGGAGTTTGCACGCACGCCACACCCGTCACCGTGGCGTCGATTGCGAGATTGGTGCGCGCCTCGCAAATCGGCGGCGCCGCGGCCGTCCAATACGTGCACAATAGAGGGCACGGTCAGTTCGTCCCGAGTTTCGGTAACCGTTGGCAGCAACCGCAGTGCCGAGAAGCGAAAGGAAGTCTTGAAGATGGCTAAGTCTGACATCGAGATTGCCCAGGAAGCGAAGTTGCTTCCCATCACCGAGGTCGCCAAGAAGGCGGGCCTCAAGCCTGAGCAGCTCGAGCTCTATGGCAACCACAAGGCGAAGGTCGACATCCATGCCTTCAAGGATGCGCCGATGAAGGGCAAGCTCGTCCTCGTGACGGCCATCAACCCCACGCCCGCGGGCGAGGGCAAGACCACCACGTCCGTGGGCCTGCAGGACGCTCTGTGCGCCATGGGCAAGAACTCGATGCTGTGCCTGCGCGAGCCCTCGCTCGGCCCCGTCTTTGGCATCAAGGGTGGCGCCGCGGGTGGCGGATATGCCCAGGTCGTCCCGATGGAGGACATCAACCTGCACTTCACCGGTGACTTCCACGCCATCGGCGCCGCCAACAACCTGTGCGCCGCGATGCTTGACAACCACATCAAGCAGGGCAACGCCCTCGGCATCGACCCGCGTCGCATCACCTGGAAGCGCTGCGTCGACATGAACGACCGCCAGCTGCGCAACATCGTCTGCGGCCTCGGCGGCGTCGCCGACGGCATGCCACGCCAGGACGGCTTTGACATCACGGTCGCCTCCGAGGTCATGGCTGTCTTCTGCCTCGCCACCGACCTCATGGACCTCAAGGCCCGCCTTGGCCGCATGGTGATCGCCTACACCTACGACCGCAAGCCCGTCACGGTTCACGACATCCATGCCGAGGGAGCTATGACGGCGCTTCTCAAGGACGCCATCAAGCCCAACCTCGTCCAGACGCTCGAGAACAACCCCGCCTTCGTCCACGGCGGCCCGTTCGCCAACATCGCCCACGGCTGCAACTCGGTCGAGGCGACCACGACGGCCCTCAAGATCGCAGACTACGTCGTGACCGAGGCGGGTTTCGGCGCAGACCTCGGTGCCGAGAAGTTCCTCGACATCAAGAGCCGCTATGCCGGCCTGCACCCCGACGCGGTGGTGCTCGTCGCCACTGTCCGCGCCCTCAAGTACAACGGCGGCGTGCCCAAGGCGGATCTCACTGCCGAGAACCTCGATGCCGTGCGTGCCGGCCTTCCTAACCTCCTGCGCCACGTCTCCAACATCAAGGACGTCTTCGGCCTACCCGTCGTCGTCGCCATCAACGCCTTCCCCACGGACACCGCCGCGGAGCTCGCGCTTGTCGAGGAGGAGTGCAACAAGCTCGGTGTCAACGTGGCGCTCTCCGAGGTGTGGGCCAAGGGCAGCGAGGGTGGTCGCGCCCTTGCCGAGGAGGTCGTGCGCCTGTGCGAGGAGCCCAACGACTTCCGCTTCGCCTATGACGTGGAGGCCCCCATCAAGGACAAGGTCGCGGCCATCGCCACCAAGGTCTACCACGCGAACGGCGTCGACTACACCACGGGCGCCCTCAAGCAGCTCAAGCAGCTCGAGGAGCAGGGTTTCGGCAACCTGCCGATCTGCATGGCCAAGACCCAGTACTCCTTCACGGACGACGCCCACAAGCTCGGCGCGCCCGAGGGCTTCCGCATCACGGTGCGCAACCTCAAGGTCTCTGCCGGCGCCGGCTTCATCGTGGCGCTCACGGGCGACATCATGACCATGCCGGGCCTGCCCAAGCGTCCGGCCGCACTCAACATCGACGTGACGGCCGACGGCAAGATCACGGGGCTCTTCTAGTGGCGGAGCCATTGGTCGGTCTCAGCTGCTCCGAGTTCGCGTCCGCCCTCGC
>CALCDK010000014.1 GCA_937900605.1 uncultured Olsenella sp. | reverse complement strand
CCACCGCGGCCCAAACGCCGCCGCAGGGCCGCACGACAGCCGCATCGATGGAGATTCCGGGGCCGTCCCGCCGCGCGCGGGGCGGCCCCTCGCCACCCGGGCACGCGCCGCCGCCTGCCCGGTCGCCCGGACGGGGAAGGCGACCGAACGCCGCCCGAGCGCCAGGCGTCACACAGCGGCCCGCGCGCCGGCGTAGGGTCGGGCCTCCACCAACGACGGAGGGAGGCCGATGAACAGACGAGAGAGCGGGACGGCGAGGCGCCGCGCCCCGCTGGCGAGGGCGACGGCCGCGGCGCTGGCCGTGGTGCTTCTCGCCACGCAGGCCCTCGCGGTTGCGGGGGCGCTGACGCCGAGGAGGGCGCTGGCCATGGGCGACGTGGTGAGCGTCCGGGCGAGCGTGGGCGACGACACCTGGGACGGGTTCCCGCGCACGATCCACTACTTCGACGTGGACGACAGCTCGGGCTCGGTCGAGGCCACGGGCTACTGCATGAACATGGGCCGTTACAACGCGCCCACCGAGGTCTACGACGCCGGGTGGCGCTACGCCGAGGGGCCGCTGGCGCACATCGCGTCCAACGGCTACCCCAACACCTCGTGCGTCGCGGGCCACCAGCTCAGCGAGCTCGGGGCCCGGACGGCGACGGCCCTTGCCGTCTACATGCAGCAGGGCTACATCGAGCCCGGGCCGCGCTGCCACATCCCGGACGGCGCGATGGACGACGGCGACGGCGGCTACGACCTGAGCGTGCTGGGACCGCGCAACCCCGAGGTCAGGCAGGCGGCGTACGACCTGTGGAGCCAGGCGCAGTCAGCCGACGGCGAGCCGGGCGCGGCCGTGCGCGTCTACGCCGCCACGAGCGGGCGCATCCAGGACATGCTCGTGGTCCAGCGCGAGGTCGAGGTCACCATCCGCAAGGAGTCGACGGACCCGGCCCTGTCCGGCTCGAGCGACGAGTACTCGCTCGAGGGGGCGCGCTACGAGGTGAGGCGCGCGGGCGACGGGTCGCTCGCGGCGACGGCGGTCACGGGCGCCGACGGCAGGGCCGTCGTGGGGCTCGCCCCGCACGAGTCCTACTACGCGGTCGAGGCCGAGGCGCCGCGGGGCTTCGTCCTCGGCGAGGAGCGCACCGCGTTCCAGACCGGCGCCGAGCCCTGCGAGGTTGTCGTGCGCGACCGCCCGGGCAAGGCCGAGGTCACCCTGGCCAAGCAGGACGCCGCGACGGGCGGCACGCCGCAGCCGGGGCTCTCTCTGGCGGGTGCGACCTTCTCGGCCGTGGGCGCGGACGGCGTCGAGAGGCGCGCCGCCACCGACGAGCGGGGCGTCGCGCGCTTCGAGGGGCTCCCGCTGGGGCCCGTGAGGATCCGCGAGGTCGACGCGCCCGAGGGCTACCTTCCCGACGAGGGCGTCCACGAGGTCTGGGCCACGGCCGACCAGCTCGGGCCGGACGGCGTCGCCCACGTCGAGCTGGGCGGGCCGGTCGGCGAGGTGCCCGTCTCGTTCGACATCGAGGTCGCCAAGTTCAAGGGGCACGACGACGCGGGGCCCGGCCTCGTCGAGCCGGCGGCGGGCGTGCGCTTCCTCGTGAGCCGCCGCTCGACCGGCGAGGTGGTGGGCAGCGTGACCACCAACGGGTCCGGCTACGCCGACACCTCGCGCGACCCGTCCGCGTGGTTCGGCGCGGGCGAGCGCCCGGCGGGGGCGTCGGGGGCCATCCCCTACGACCCTGAGGGCTACGTGGTGAGCGAGGACCCGCAGACCGTGCCGGAGGGCTTCTCGCCCGTGGGAGACTGGGAGGTCATGCCCGAGCAGATGGCCGACGGGGCGCTGCTGCAGTACATCGCCGACGACCACGAGGTCACGACCCGGGTCCAGGTCCTCAAGGAGGACGCCGGGACGGGCGAGCCCGTGGGCCTGGCGGGCTTCGGGTTCCAGGTCCTCGACGAGGCGGGGACCCCCGTGACGCAGGAGGTGTGGTACCCCTCCCACCAGGTGCTCGACACGTTCGTGACGGACGGGTCGGGGACCGTGACCCTGCCCGACGGGCTGTCCGCGGGAACCTGGACGCTCCACGAGGTGGCCGCGCCGGCCCCGTACCTGCTGGGCGAGGGGGACGTGACGTTCGTGGTGCCGGGCACCCCGGGGTCCGGGCCGCTGCTCACCGTGCGCTACGCCGACGAGGCGGCCACGGGCAGGGCCGTCGTCGCCAAGCGCGCCGAGACGGGCGAGCCCCTGCCGGGCGCGGAGTTCGACCTGGTCGCCACGCATGACGTGACCTCGCCCACCGGGGCGACGCAGGCGGTCGAGGGCCAGGTCATGGCCCACGTGACCACCGGCGAGGACGGGACCGCCCAGGTGGACGGCCTGCCCCTGGGCACCGGCAGCGCCACCTACGCATTCGTCGAGACGCTGCCGCCCGCCGGCCACGTCCTGGACCCGACGCCGCACGAGGTCGCCCTGAGCTGGCAGGACGCCTCCACGCCGGTGGTCGAGGCCCGCGCGGAGTCGGTAAACGAGGCGAACGAACTGCAGGTCGAGAAGGTCGAGAGAAACACGGGCGAGCCGGTCGCGCAGACCCGCTTCGAGTGGCTGCGCGAGGGCGACGAGTCCGGCACGCAGCTGGAGACCGACGCCGACGGCATGCTGCGCGTCTCGTGCGTGACGCCGGGCACGTGGGTCCTGAGGGAGGTCGCCGCAGCCCCCGGCCACGTCTGCGATCCGACGCCACACAGGGCGAGGGTCGACGCCGACGGGACCATCCACGGCGACTGGCTCGACGTCGAGGGCGGTCACGCCGCAGCGACGCTGGCCAACGACATGACCGTGGTCGAGGTGGCCAAGCTGAGCTCCGCCGACGAGTCCCCGGTCGTGGGCGCGCGGCTGGAGCTGCACGACGCCGAGGGAGGCGTCGTGGACGCCTGGACGAGCGAGGAGGCGCCGCACCGCATCGAGCGCGTCGAGCCGGGCCCCCACGTCATCGTGGAGGTCGAGGCCCCGCGTGGCCACGAGCGCGCCGATGACGTGCCCGTGGAGGTGCTGCCGGTGGCGGGCGTGCAGCGCTTCGAGATGCGCGACGAGCCCGTCGAGGTGGGCGCGCAGGTCGACAAGCGCCAGGCCGTCGACGCCCAGGGCAACGTCACCTACCAGGTCGACTTCCGCTCGACGGGGCGCAGCTGGGCCGACGAGCTGAGCGTGACCGACGTCCTCGAGGGGGCCTCGGAGGGCACCTGCGAGCTGCTCGGCCTGGTGACGCCGAGGGCGCGCGGCGACCGCGACGGCCTGCTCAACGTCTGGTACCGCACCACCGCGGACGACGCGGCGGCCACGGGCGGCGCGAACGGGACGGGCGGCGGCGCGGGCGCTGACGACGCGGCCGGTGACGGCCCCAACGCCACGCTCGACGGCGGGCACCTCAGCCCCTGGCTCGAGGGCGACGGCAGGCAGCTCGACTACGACGGCTGGCACCTGTGGAGGTCGGGCGTGCGCGCCGACGAGCCCTGCCGCCTCGACATCGGCGAGCTCGGACTTGCCGAAGATGAGCGCGTGACGCAGGTTCGCCTCGAGTACGGCGTCGTCGAGCCCGACTTCTCCACGCGCGACGACGACTGGTCGCGCCCCGGCCTCAAGGACGAGGCGGACCCGTCCGACCCGGACGCCGGCCGGGGCGACGGGCTGGCCCCGGCGGTGCTTCTCGCCCGCACGACGGCGCCCGGCACGCGGGCGGTGGCCAACACCGCGCAGGTGGACCTCTACCGAAACGCGGGTGGCCCGGGCCTAGAGGCCCACGACGCGGACCGCGTGGCGACGAGGGCGTCCGCCCCCCTGCCCACGACCGGCGACGCGGGCATGGCCTCCGCGGCGCTGGCGCTTGCGACGGGCCTGGGCCTCGCCCTTGCGGGCTCGCGCGCCGCGAGGCGTCGCTAGGGCTCCCCGCCCGTCCGCCCCGCGTGCCAGTCGCGCCGTCCAACCGACGGGTCGCGACATCCGGCGCGCGGGGCGTGCGCGGGCGGGTAGCGTAGGGGGGACGTACCGCGCCCCGCACGTCGCGCGGGCGCGCTTGGCCACGGCACGGGAGTGTGACATGAGGCACGGCGACATCATCGGCCGCCTCTCGCTCGTCGAGAAGTGCGCGCTGCTGCAAGGGGCGACGACCTTCGGGACGCTCGCCATCGAGCGGGCGGGAATCCCGTCCGTGGAGTTCTCGGACGGCCCCTCCGGCGTTCGCCACCAGGCCGGCCCCGCCGACCACCTCGGCCTCAACGGCTCCGAGCCCGCGACGTGCTTCCCAACCGCCGTGACCGTCGCGGACACGTGGGACCCGGCGCTCGCCGAGCGCATGGCCGCGGCCATGGGCCAGGAGGCCGCGGCGCAGGGCGTCTCGACCCTGCTGGGCCCGGGCCTGTGCATCAAGCGCAACCCCCTGTGCGGCCGCAACTTCGAGTACTTCTCGGAAGACCCGTACCTCGCGGGCAAGATGGCGGCCGCCTACGTCCGCGGCATCCAGTCCAACGGCATCGGCGCGTGCCCCAAGCACTTCGCCGTGAACAGCCAGGAGACCCGCCGCCAGGCCTCGGACTCGGTGGTCGACGAGCGCACCCTGCGCGAGATCTACCTCCGCGCGTTCGAGATCTGCGTCCGCGAGTCGTCGCCCAAGGCGGTGATGAGCTCGTACAACCTCGTCAACGGCACGTACGCCAACGAGAGCGCGCACCTGCTCGGGGAGGTCCTGCGCGACGAGTGGGGCTTCGAGGGCGCCGTTGTGACCGACTGGGGCGGCTCCAACGACCACGTGGCCGGCGTGCTCGCCGGCTCGACCATCGAGATGCCCGCGCCAGGCCTGTCGTCGGTGCGCGAGCTCATGGCGGCGGTCGCGGACGGACGCCTGTCCGAGGCCGAGCTCGACGCGCGCGTCGACGAGGCGATCGACCTGGCCCTCACGACCCACGCGGCCGTCGAGGGCGCCACCCACGAGCTCGACGTCGAGGGCCACCACCGGCTCGCGCGCGAGGTCGCGGCCCAGGGCTGCGTCCTGCTCAAGAACGAGGGCGGCCTGCTGCCCCTGGCGCCCGCGACGCGCGTCGCGCTCGTGGGCGACTTCGCCCGGGAGCCGCGCTACCAGGGCGCGGGCTCCTCAGCCGTCAACTGCACCAGGGTGGACGCCCTTCTCGACGTCATCGGCGAGAAGGACCTCGAGCTCGTGGGCTATGAGCAGGGCTTCGAGCGGCACGGGGGCGCCGACGCGACGCTGCTCGAGGCGGCGGTCGGCCTCGCCGGCGAGGCCGACGTCGTGCTCCTCGCCCTCGCCCTCGACGAGGTCGCGGAGTCCGAGGGCGCCGACCGGCGCACGATGGCCCTCAACCGCAACCAGGTGGACGCCCTGCACGCCATCGCCGCCGCCAACCCCAACGTGGTGGTCCTGCTCAGCGCGGGCTCGGCCGTCGAGTCCCAGTGGATGGCCGACGCCCCCAGCGTTCTCTACTGCGCGCTCGGCGGGCAGGCGGGGGCGGGCGCGGCGCTCGACGTCGTCTGCGGCGACGTCTGCCCCTCCGGCCACCTCGCCGAGTCCTGGCCCGTCCGCTACGAGGACGTGGCCTGCGCCGACGACTTCCCCTCCGACGAGAGGGCCGCGCAGTACCGCGAGGGCCCCTTCGTCGGGTACCGCTACTACCGCAGCGCCGGCGTCGGCGTCGCCTTCCCCTTCGGCCACGGGCTCTCGTACACCTCCTTCGAGTACTCCGACCTCGTGGCCGACGCCGGCTCGGTCGAGCTCACCGTCACCAACGTGGGCGACCGGGCCGGCGCGGAGGTCGTCCAGGCCTACGCCTCCAAGCCCGACCCCGTGGTCTTCCGGCCCGAGGAGGAGCTCGTCGGCTTCGAGAAGGTCTGGCTGGAGCCCGGCGAGGGGCGGCGCGTGCGCATCGATCTCGACGACCGCGCCCTGAGCCACTTCGACGTCTCGACGGGCCGCTGGGAGGTCGAAGGCGGCACCTGGGAGCTGCGCGTCGGCTCGTCGAGCGAGGACCTGCGCCTCTGCGCGCGGATCGAGGTCGAGGGGACCACGCACGCCGACCCCTACGCGGGGCGCGACGTCTCGCGCTACCGCGCGGCGGACGTGCGCCACGTGGACGACGCGAGCTTCGAGGCGCTCCTCGGCCGCCCGCTTCCCGACGAGGGGCCGCGCATCGGGCGCAACATGTGCTTCCGCGACCTGAACCACGGCCGCTCCCCCCTGTTCTGGCTCGTGTGGCTCGTGCTCAGGCAGATGCTGCGCGCCTCGGAGCGCAGGGGCACGCCCGACCTCAACGTCCTGTTCGTCTGGAACATGCCGCTGCGCGCGCTGGCCAAGATGACCAACGGCGTCGTGAACATGCGCATGGTCGACTCGCTCGTCATGGAGGTGCGCGGCCTCTGGCTCGTCGGCCTGCTGCGCTTCCTGGTGGAGCTCGTCGCCAACCTCGTCGCAAACGCAGTCGTCGGCCGTCGCCTCGCGGCGGCGACGCGAGCCTAGGAAGGGGCCATCAATGAGCTTCAAGTCATGGACCGAGGAGCACCGCGGGGTCTGGGAGTTCGTCAAGTTCAACGTGCTCTCGAACGTCTCGACCATCTCGCGCTTCGCGCTCACCTGGGTCGGAACGGCCATATTCATCAATGCGCTGCAGCTCACGCAGCCGTTCCACTTCCTGGTCTTCGACTACACGAGCCCCTCCTCCAACGGCCTGGGTGGCTTCGTGACCTTCCTCCTCGCGGAGGTCGTGGCCCAGGTGGTCAACTTCTTCGTCCAGAAGACCTGGGTCTTCAGGTCGGACGCGTCCTTCTCGCAGGCGGCCTGGAAGTACGCCGTCCTCGCCGTGCTCATCGTGGTGGTCAACCTCGTCCTGCCCGGCCACGTCATGGCCCTGTGCCAGGGCGCCCTCGGCATGGGCCCCGAGCTCGCCGGAACCGTCGCCTCCGTGGTCAACACGCTCCTCGCGGTGGTCGTGAGCTTCCCGCTGCTCAAGTTCTGGATCATGCCCGACGGGGCCAAGTAGCCCCCCGAGCGCCGCTCGCCCCCGTAAACCGTTTCCATGCGTATGTAAATATGGGGTAAGCCCGGGTGGCGGGCACTTGTCGGCCCCCAACGCGGCGCACGTCTGGTACCTTGGGCGATGCCGAATCGGCACACACCACAACCACCTGAGCAAGGAGCATAAGCGATGACTCAAGCGGCATGGCACGGCTTCGTAGGCGGCAACTGGGAGCACGAGATCGACGTTCGTGACTTCATCCAGAGGAACTACACCCCGTACGACGGGGACGAGTCCTTCCTCGCCGGCCCCACGGAGAACACGACGAGGCTCTGGGACGAGGTCATGGACCTCTTCGCCCAGGAGCGCGAGAACGGCGGCGTCCTCGACATGGACACCAAGGTCGTCTCCACCATCACCTCCCACCCTGCGGGCTACATCGACCAGCCCCTCGAGAAGGTCGTCGGCCTGCAGACCGAGCGCCCGCTGAAGCGCGCCCTCATGGTCAACGGCGGCATCCGCATGGCCGTCGCCGCCTGCAAGCAGAACGGCTACGAGGTCGACCCCGAGGTCGTCGACTTCTACACCAACTACCGCAAGACCCACAACGCCGGCGTCTTCGACGCGTACACGCCCGAGATGCGCGCCTGCCGCCACTCCCACATCATCACCGGCCTGCCCGACGCCTACGGCCGCGGCCGCATCATCGGCGACTACCGTCGCGTGGCCCTCTACGGCGTCGACGCCCTCATCGCCGAGAAGGAGCGCCAGAAGGCCAACACCACCTCCGTCATGAGCGACGACGTCATCCGTCACCGCGAGGAGCTCTCCGAGCAGATCCGCTCCCTCAAGGAGCTCAAGGAGCTCGGCAGCATCTACGGCCTGGACATCTCCGTCCCCGCCAGCAACTTCCAGGAGGCCGTCCAGTGGCTCTACCTCGGCTACCTCGCCGCGGTCAAGGAGCAGAACGGCGCCGCCATGTCCATCGGCCGCAACTCCACCTTCCTCGACATCTACGCCGAGCGCGACCTCGCCGAGGGCGTGCTGACCGAGTCCGAGGTCCAGGAGATCGTCGACCACCTGGTCATGAAGCTGCGCATGATCAAGTTCGCGCGCACCCCGGAGTACAACGACCTGTTCTCCGGCGACCCGCAGTGGGTCACCGAGTCCATCGGCGGCATGGGCGTCGACGGCCGCTCCATGGTCACCAAGACCAGCTTCCGCTACCTCCACACCCTGGAGAACATGGGCACCTCCCCGGAGCCCAACCTCACCGTGCTGTGGTCCACTCGCCTGCCGGAGGGCTTCAAGCGCTACTGCGCCAAGATCTCCATCACCACGAGCTCCATCCAGTACGAGAACGACGACCTCATGCGCGTCTACCACGGTGACGACTACGCAATCGCCTGCTGCGTGTCCTCCATGCGCATCGGCAAGGAGATGCAGTTCTTCGGCGCCCGCGCCAACCTCGCCAAGTGCCTGCTGTACGCGATCAACGGCGGCCGCGACGAGAAGACCGGCGAGCAGATCGGCCCCAAGTACCGCGCCGTCGAGGGCGAGTACCTCGACTACGACGACGTCATGTCCAAGTACGAGGACATGATGGAATGGCTGGCCGGCGTCTACGTCAACACGCTCAACGTCATCCACTACATGCACGACAAGTACTGCTACGAGCGCGTCCAGATGGCGCTGCACGACGAGCACGTCCACCGCTGGTTCGCCACCGGCATCGCGGGCCTGTCCGTCGTGGCCGACTCCCTGTCCGCGATCAAGTACGCCAAGGTCCGCGTCGTCCGCGACGAGGAGACCGGCCTCATCACCGACTACGTGACCGAGGGCGAGTTCCCCAAGTACGGCAACGACGACGACCGCGTCGACTCCATCGCCCACGACATCGTCGAGCGCTTCATGCAGTTCGTGCGCAACAACGACACCTACCGCAACTCCGTCGCCACGACGTCGATCCTCACCATCACCTCGAACGTCGTCTACGGCAAGGCCACCGGCAACACGCCCGACGGCCGCCGCGCCGGCGAGCCGTTCGCCCCGGGCGCCAACCCCATGCACCGTCGCGACACCCACGGTGCCGTCGCCTCCCTGGCCAGCGTCGCCAAGCTCCCCTTCCGTGACGCGCAGGACGGCATCTCCAACACCTTCTCCATCATCCCCAGCGCCCTGGGCAAGTCCGACGCCGTCATGTTCGACGGCCTGGACCTCGACCAGCTCGGCGTCGACATCCAGATTGAGAACCCCTCCCCCGACTGCGGCTGCTGCTAGCACACACGGGGCACCGCATTTGCTATCATATCTGTAGCAGATGTACGACCGACTGACACCGGGGCCATCCGTGCGGACGGCCCCCACGGGAAAGGAAACTGACATGACGACTGCTGAGGTCTCCTGCGAGCAGGTCGACAACCTCGTCGGCATGATCGACGGCTACGTCGAGGAGGGTGGCCACCACCTCAACGTCAACGTCTTCACCAGGGACACGCTTCTCGACGCCCAGGCGCACCCCGAGAAGTACCCGCAGCTCACCATTCGCGTCTCCGGCTACGCGGTGAAGTTCAACTCCCTCACCAAGGCCCAGCAGGACGACGTGATCTCGCGCACCTTCCACGAGGCCATGTAGCTTGAGCGCCCAGGAGACATTCCAGGGCAGCATGGACCCGCTCGCCGTGTGCGGGCGGGTCCATTCCGTTGAGACGTTCGGCACCGTCGACGGCCCCGGCACGCGCCTCGTCGTGTTCTGCCAGGGCTGCCCCATGCGCTGCGCGTACTGCCACAACCCCGACACCTGGGAGTTCGCGGCACCGGATGCCGCAGACGGCGCACCGGGGACAAAGACGAGCGTCGCCGAGGTCCTCGAGCAGTTCGAGCGCAACCGCCCGTTCTATCGCCGCGGGGGCATCACGGTCACCGGCGGCGAGCCCATGGCACAGCCGGACTTCGTGGCCGCGCTCTTCTCGGCGGCACACGCGGCGCCCGCAGGGCGCATCCACACGTGCCTCGACACGAGCGGCGCGAGCTTCTCGGCCGCACGGGCGGACCGCTACGCGCCCCTGCTCGACGAGTGCGACATGGTGCTCCTCGACATCAAGACGTCCGACGCCGGCGCCCACGCGGGCCTGTGCGGAATGGACGCCACCCATGCGCTGGAGCTCGGCGACGAGCTCGCCCGCAGGAGGATCCCCACCCTGGTGCGCCACGTGGTCGTGCCCGGCATCACCGACTCGCCCGAGGAGGCGGCCGGCGTGGGGCGGATCATCGGCGACTGGGACAACGTCGTCGGGCTCGACTTCCTCCCCTATCACACCATGGGGCGGTCCAAGTACCAGAGGCTCGGCATCGACTACCCGCTCGAGGGCGTCAAGCCCATGGACGCGAGAAGGGCCCGCGAGATGCGTGACGTCGCCCTCGAGGCCCGCCTGCGCCGACGGGCCGAGCGGCGCGGCATCGCAGGCGGGCCCGCGGGGGCGTAGCCTCCCGGCGCGCACGGTGCCAAGCGCCCGTTGCTCGGCACGCACGGCAGGACCACGCGCGGCACGCGCACACAGACCCACGCGCACGACGAAGACGGGGCCGGGGACGGATCGATCGTCCCCGGCCCCGCCCGTGCGTTGGGCCGACCCCGCAGCCGGCCCGAGGCGCGTCGCCTACGCGCCGAAGGAGTAGCGGACCACGAGCGGCTGGCCGGGCTCGCGCGGGTCGTCCCTCTCGACGCACACGAACGCGCAGTCCACGTGCGCCAGCCCCTGCTCGAGGAGAACGCGGGCATACAGGGCCGCCTGGGCCGCGTGGTGCGCACGGACCTCCTCCGGCGAGAGGCCCGCGTCGCCGGTCTTGTAGTCGACCACGAGCGCGCCGCCGTCGCGGTCGCGACAGAGCAGGTCGATTGCACCCTCGAGCCACTGTGCGCCCTCGACGCCGTCGAGCGGCACGAAGAACGGGACCTCGGCGTGGACCGAGGGGTACGCGAGCGCCTGGGCGCGAACGTCGCTGCCCTCCCAGCGCGCGAGGGCCTGGCCCACGCGGGCGCGCCCGCGGGCCGACAGGGCCCACCGGTCGCAGACCGCGCGCCTGCGGTCCTCGTCGGCCGGGCCGCCGCACTCCGCCATGGCCTGGGCCAGCTCGTGGAAGGCGGAGCCCACGTTGGTGGCGCGGTCCTCATCGGCCGTGAAGGCCTCCCCACGCGCCTCGGCCTCGCGCTCGCGGACGCTCGGGAGCGGGCCGGCCGGGCCACGGCGCGAGTCGGGCGACCCGGGCATGCTCTGGGACATGCCCGCAGCCGTGGCGCCACGGGGGACGACGGCCCCCTCGGCGGCAGGGCAGCCATCGGCCGTGGGGACGGCCCCCAGCTCGGCCACGTCGTCACCGAGCGTGGCCCTGAGCGCCGAGTAGCTCGTGACGCCCTCGCGCGGCCTCCAGACCACGACGTCGGCGCGCGGCCTCTCCTGGACGTCCCACAGCTCGAAGCCGCGGCCGCCGTCCGGGCCCTCGCCCGCGGCGCCGCCGTTCTCGCCCGCGGCGTCATCGTTCTCGCCCGCCGCGGAGTCGCCCGTGCCGCCGTCTCCCGCACCGTTCTCGCCCGCTGCGGCGTCGCCCGCGATCGCGGCGTCCGCGCCAAGGCAGCAGACGTTGACGGACGCCGGCGCGGACCCGCCGAAGTCGACGTCCAGATGGGCGTCCTGTGCCGGCACGCCCAGGGCCCCCAGCACCTTCGCCGCGAGCGCCGGTCGGGCGGTGCCGTCCTTGCCGAGCTTGCAGGAGACGCCCAGGACCAGGGCCTCGCGGGCACGCGTGAGCGCGACGTAGAGCAGGCGCGCGCGCTCGGCGGCCTCGGCGGCCTCGTCCTGCTCGCGGATGAGGCGCACCTGCGCGGCGAGCGGCATGACCGCGGACTTGTCGGCGGACGGCTCGAGCTCCTCCGGGTCGATGTCATCGAGGGGCAGCCCGGACGGGACGAGGGCGAAGCGCGCGCCCTCCCCCTCGCGGCGCAGGGCCACCTGCCCCGCGGAGCTCTTGTCGGACCAGATCTCGGCCACGGCGCACACCGGGAACTCGAGACCCTTCGAGGCGTGGACGGTCATGACGCGCACGGTGCCCTCTCCGCCGCCCTCGGCGCCCGCCAGGGACGCCGGGGCGATCTTGGACGCCGCGAGCCAGCGGTCGAACTCGCTCGCCGCGCGGGCGGGGCCCAGGCCCATCGACGAGGTGAGGTCGTCGACGTAGCGGACCGCGGCCAGCACGTTGGCGGCGCGGGCCTGCCCCTCGGCGCCCTGGCTCTCGAGGCGGGCGAGCCAGCCGGAGTCGCGCACGACGTCGAGACAGACGTCGGCCACGGGACGCCAGCGAACGTCGTCCAGGGCGCGCGAGAGCACCCCGTGGGCGCGGCGCAGGCGCAGCGAGAGGTGCGGGTTGCCGAAGAACTCCCAGCTCTGCAGGCCGCGGTCGATGGTGCGCTTGGTGGGCTCGTCGAGCTTGTCCTGCGCGCGCGAGCCCAGCTCGCAGAAGTCGTTGGCGTCCAGGCCGAAGACCTCGCTCGAGAGCAGCGGGAAGAGGCCGGACTGGGTGTCGGACGGGTTGGCCAGCGTGTGGAGCAGCGCGCAGACCACGTGCACCTCGCTCGCGGACGTGAAGGTGGAGCCGCCCGTCACGACGCACTCCATGCCGCGGGCGCGGATCGCGTCGATGTAGAGGCCCGCCTTGGCCGTGGCGCCCAGCAGCAGCGCCATGTCGCCCGGTCGCTCGCCGGCCTCGCGATAGCGCTGCAGCGCGTCGGCCACGGCGTCGGCCGAGTGCGCGGCGATGAGGTCGGCGGGCGCGCCGCGCCCCATGCCCAGCACGGCCTCGACGTCAATGCGCGGCAGGTCACGGGCCCTGTAGGCGTCCTTGCGCTTGGGGTTCGCGTCGAGGTGCATGAAGTCGTCCATGCACCCGCCCTGCCGCGAGTCACAGACGCGGTCCACGAGGGCCAGCACGTCGGCGTGGCTGCGGTAGTTGACGTCGAGGCGCACGCGCCCGGACTCCTCGACCCCGGCCCCGCGGCCGCGGAACACCGAGACATCGGCGCCGCGGAAGCGGTAGATGGACTGCTGGGCGTCGCCGACGGTGCACAGGTGGCGCGCGCCGTCGCCGGACAGCAGCGAGATGAGCTCGAGCTGCAGCTGGTCGGTGTCCTGGAACTCGTCGACCATGACGAGCCGGAAGCGCCCGGCGTAGTCGCGCCGGACGGCCTCGACGTCGCGCACGGCGAGAAGGGCCCTGCGGACCAGGTCGTCGTTGTCCAGGCACGAGGGGCCCTTGAGCTCGTCGTAGCGCTCGCTCGCGCGCACGACCAGCTCGCGCAGCAGGCCTGCGCACGACGCCCGGACGACGAGCTCCACCTCGCACGTCGCGAGCGCGCGTGCCGACTTGGCGGCGAGCACGGCCTCCTTGATGGCGCCGCGGGCCTGGGGCAGCTCGCAGGCCGCAAGCGTCTCGCGTGCCGCCTCGGCCGTGCGCCGGGCCGGCGGCAGGGCGAGGAACGCCTCGAGCGCCTCGGCGGTGGGGCCCACCTTGGAGCTCGCCGCCGCGGTGAGCCGCAGCGCGCCCAGCTCGCTGACGCGCATCGCAAGCTCGCGCATGGCCTCGACGCAGCCGTCCGGCGCGCAGTCGAGCGGATCGAGCGCCTCGGGCCCACCCGGCAGGGTGCGCCCGCGCGTGACGAGGTCCGCGACGACCCCCATGAGCCCCGTGCTCACGAGCGGCGTGAGTCGGCCGTAGTCGTAGGCCCCGAACAGCGGGGCGAAGCACGCCTCTCGCCGTGCCGCGCCCAGAACCTGGTCGACGGCCTGGCGCAGCAGCGCCTGTTGCTCGGAGCCCTGGACCACCTGGAGGTCCGGGTCGAGTCCCAGGTCGAGGGCGTGGCGGCTCAGGATGCGACGGCACATGCCGTGGATCGTCGAGATCCACGCGTCGTCGACGGAGAGCGCCTCGCGCATCATGCCCGCGCGGCGCAGCGTGGAGCGCACGCGCTCCTTGATCTCGCGCGCGGCCGCCTCGGTGAACGTGATGACGAGCACCTGGTCGAGCCCGTCGAGAAACGCCGAGCCGTCGGCCGCGGAGCCCTCGGACAGGGCCCAGGCCACGCGCTGGGTGAGCGTGAAGGTCTTGCCCGAGCCCGCGCCGGCCTCGACGAACAGGGGCCGGTCCAGGGTCTGGGCGATCGTGCGCTGGCTGTCGTTGAGCGTCGAGAGGTCGACGCCGCCGCTCTTGGTCTGGCTCACCGCCCGAGCCTCCTCTCGCAGTTGAGGACGGGGCAGAAGTTGCATGCCTCCTCGTCGCAGGGATTGGCCTCGATGTCGCCGGCCACCAGGCGCTCGAGCCTGGCGGCGATGGACTCCTCGACGGCGTCGAGAAGCCCCTCGATGCCGTGCGACGCGCCGCCGAGGTCGAGCGAGCGCGGGACGCCCATGGCCTCCCGGCGACGCTTGGCGGCACGTCCGTCCATCCCCCCGAGCACGTTGTCGAGGGCCTCCTCGTCCACCGCGCCCGCGAGCTCGTGGGTGCCCTTGGTGCACAGGTAGATCGAGCCCCTCACGGTGAGCTCGGGGTGCGCGCGCCTGACCACCTGGGCGTAGACGAGCGACTGGACACGGCGCGGAAGGAAGCCCGGCACGACGTCGGCAACCGAGGTGCCCTTGGGGAACAGGTCGTACTCGGCGGCGAAGCCCAGCGGCGACTTGTGCTTGTAGTCGATGACGACGGCCTGGCCGTGGGCGTCGACGTCCACGCGGTCGATGGTGCCCTGGATCCTCACGCCCGCGTACTCGACGCAGTCGCCGGGACGGCCGAAGTCCCACTCGAAGAAGCGCGGCTCGTAGCCGGCGAGAAGCCCGGCCTCGTAGCCGAGGTAGTCCTCGAGGTCGGCGAGCAGGCGCGCGACCTGGCCGTCCTGCTCGCCGTCGTGGGCGACGAGGGCCTGGAAGGCCGGGGTGCGGCGCTTGCCCCTGACCTGGTGCTGGTGCGCGAGGTGCTCGCGGAACTCGTCGTCGAGCACCTCGCGGGCGACGCGCAGCCTGGACTCGGGGTCGCCGGCGAGCTCGGGCAGGCGCCGGGCGGGGTCGCGCTGCGCCATGGCGACGAGCTCGGCCACGCGGGCGCGGTACTCGTCGGACTGGGTGCCCTCCTCGCCCTGCCTGATGCGGACGAGGTCGTCGAGGCCCAGCGCCAGCTCGACGCGGCGGGCGAGCAGGTCGTTGTGCGTGACCTCCAGGACGCGGTGGGCGAAGGTGCCCATCTCGGCGCCCGTGAAGCCGGCGTCGCAGTCCGACAGGCGCAGCCTGCGCAGGCTGAACCACTTGTAGGGGCACTCGAGGTAGGACTCGATCTGGGAGGCGGACAGCAGCGGCGGCTGGTCGGAGGCCGACACGCCCTCGGGCGGCGGGCACACGAGCGCACGCTCGTCGGGGCTCACGACGCCAGCGGGGGCGGGACGCTCCACGGCGACGCGCCCCGCGGGCTCGCCGACCAGCGACGCGTTGAGCGAGAGGGACGCCTCGCCGCGAGACGAGACGCACCCCTCCCCGAGCCTGGCGGCGATGCTCTCGGCCGAGGCGTCGGTGGGCAGGCCCACGGCGCACAGCACCTCGCCCATCATCACGCAGGGGTAGGCGAGCTTGCCGTCGCGGCCGAAGACGAGGCGCTCGAGCACGACGTGCCTGCGGGCGGCGCGCATGGTCGCGAGCAGCCGCGCGCGGGCGCGGGCCATGGCGTCGGGCGCGGGCTCGACGCCCCAGGCGGACATGATGGCGGTGAGCGCGTCGTCGGGCGAGGCCACCTTGGACTCGGTGGACGTCTGGCCCATGAGCACGACGCAGTCCTGCGAGCACGGGGCGAGAAGCGCCGCGCTGCCGGGCGAGAGGAGCAGCGCCTCGGCGCGCGGGGAGGCGAGCTCGGCGCGCAGGCGCAGGCTCACGGCGCTGCCGGACAGCACGTCTCGGCCGATGCCGAGAAGCTCCGGCAGGCCGACGCGCCCCGGGGCGCCCTTGGCGCAGGTCACCCCCGCCTCTGCGAGCGACTTGGCGACGGCGAGCACGGATGACAGCACGGCCGTCGCCTCCCGGCGGGCCTGCGGGTCGAGGGGCGCGGCCCCGGTCGTCGCGGCACCAGCGGCGTCGCCGTCGATCGCGGTAGCGGCGTCGCCGTCGGTCACGGCAGCGGCGTCGCCGGGGCCCTCGTCGGCCTCGAGCAGCGGGTTGAGCAGGCGCGACGCGCAGGAGCCCAGGCGGCCCTTGAGCAGCTCGCGCGTGGCCGCGGCGACGCGCGGCGACGTGGACGAAGGGTTCTGCAGCACGTCGAGCACGACCCCCGGCGTGAGCAGCCGGTTGGAGCGCCACGTGGCGTCGAGCCTGCGCGCGCGGGCCGCGGCCATCCCCGACAGCGGCGACAGCAGGAAGTCGACGAGGCCGGAGGGGGGCCACCAGCTCATGTCCCCCAGCTCGACGCGCTCGCCGCCGCGCACGGGGGTGGCGGCGGGCCAGGACTCGTCGAGCGACACGAGCGCCTGAACGCACTCGAGGTACTCGAGGAAGGCGCGGCCGGGCTCGAGCGAGCCGAAGGGCACCGAGAGCTGCGCGCTGGGGCGCACGCCGGCGAGCTGGCGGCAGCCCTCGCCGACCTCGCGCGCGACCTGCTCGGCGACGAGGGAGCCCTGCGCCGAGGGACCGGCGGGCAGCAGCACGCGCAGGCAGCCCGCGACGTCGGGGCCGTCGCCGTCGCAGGGGCGGAACAGCGCGCCGAGAAGCCCGTCGAGACCCCTCTCGCGCGACTCCGCGCCCCGGGGCTCGCCCTCGTCGACGAGGCCCGCGACGGCGACCTGCGCGCCGGCCTCGCGGCACGCGGCGAGAAGGGCCTCGCGGGCCGCGTCGCAGCAGTCGAGGGCGGGACCCTCGCAGGCGGGCAGGACGCACTCGACGTCGTGGTGCGCGGCGATGCCCGCGAGCAGCGAGCGCTGCGCGCGGGAGAGCTCCACGAAGCCCGCGGCGACCACGGGCGGGACCTCGGCGCCGGCGCGGTCGAGCGCCCCGGGCAGCGCGCACGCGAGCTCGCCGTCCTCGACGAGGCCCTGGTCGCGCAGGGAGCGCGCGTAGCGGGCGAGGACCCCCACCATGGCCTCCTCGGCCGGGGTCGAGCCCTCGTGGGGGCGGCCCTCCTCGAGCAGCCAGGGCAGCCCCCGCTCGGCGAGCGAGCAGAGCAGCGCGACGCCGCCGGGCGTGTCGCCGACCATGGAGCCGGGCTCGGCCGCCGCGGCCGTGAGCGCGCGGGCGCACAGGAGCCTGCGCCCGACCGCGTCGACCGGGTTGCGCCCGTCACCCCAGACGCCCCAGCGCTCCTGCGCCCAGGCGGAAGGGGTGGTGACGGTGACGCCCAGGCCCAGGCCGGCGCGCGACAGGGCGCGCTGCGCCTCGAGCGCCTGGGCGAAGGAGGGCACGAGGAGCACGGCGCGGCCACGCTCCCCGACGGCGGCCGAGAGCCGGCCGACGACGTGCGGCGAGGCGATAGCCTCGCTGGCGGACGCGGTGAGGGTGAGTGACATGGGGCAGCACCTCCGTGAAGTGTTCGGGGGTCCATCGTAGCACAGGGGCCGGACGCCAACGGCGCGGTGCGCACGGCGTGGGCCCGCCGGGCGGCGACGTGGGCGCGGGGTGCGCCGTGGGGTATCCTCAGCAGTAACCGTGGGGCCATGGCGGCCCCGAGAGGAGCAAAGATGAGATTCCTGGGAAAGTGGCTCGTGACCACCATCGCCTGCGCCGTCGCCATCTGGCTGGTGCCCGGCATCGTCCCCATCGGCGGCGCGTGGCAGTCCGCGCTGTTCTGCGCGCTGGTGCTGGCCCTGCTCAACGCCACCGTCAAGCCGCTGCTCCAGCTGCTCTCGGCGCCCATCACCGTGGCGACGCTCGGCATCTTCTACGTGCTGGTCAACGCCTTCGTCCTCGAGCTGGCGAGCTGGCTGTCGCGCAACATCTTCCACGCGGGCATCGTGATCGAGTCGCTGGGCGCGGCCATCCTGGGCGCCGTGATCGTCTCGCTGGTGAGCCTTGTCGTGGGCGCCATCGTCGGCGACGACTAGCGCGGGCGAGAGGGACCGCGCACCCGGGCCGCAGCACGCACGGCGCGGCGTCGGCGGCAGGGCCGCGGCACACGCACGCACGGCACTGCGCCGACGCCCGGGCCGCAGCACGCACGACGACGTCTCAAGACGCGGGGAGGCCCCGGAGCCACATGGCTCCGGGGCCTCCCCCATGCCGGCCGGGACGACGGCGCGACGCCGCCCCGATGCGGGACCGGCGGCTCTTGCTAGGCCATGACCTTGCGGAAGAGGGCCACGACGGCGTCGTGGTCGGCCTCGCGCGGGTTGCCGCCGAAGCAGGCATCGGCCATGGCGTCGTCGGCGAGCTGGTCGAGGTCCTCCTCGACCAGGCCGTTGCAGGTGTGCGGGATGTTGACGTCGGCGGAGAGCTGCTTGACGGCGGCGATGGCGGCGTCAGCGGCCTCGTCGACGCTCATGCCGGTGGTGTCGACGCCCATGGCGCGGGCGACGTCGCCCAGGCGCTCGGCGACGACGGGCTTGTTGTACTCCATGGCGATCGGGAGCAGCATGGCGCAGGCGACGCCGTGCGGGGTGTCGTAGTGCGCGGAGAGGGTGTGGGCCATGGAGTGGTCGATGCCCAGGCCGACGTTGGAGAAGCCCATGCCGGCGATGTACTGGCCCAGGGCCATGCCCTCGCGGCCGGAGCCGGGCTGGCCGCTCTTGGCCTCGGCGACGGCGTCGCGGAGGGTCTTGGAGATGAGCTCGATGGCCTT
>CALCDK010000013.1 GCA_937900605.1 uncultured Olsenella sp. | reverse complement strand
TATCCGGTTCTCAAGGTGCCCTGCGCCGGTGCACTCGGGCACGTGCGGCGCGGTGTTTAACTATACGCACCCGGAAGGGCCGGCGCAGTCGGGTATTTGCGACACATATTTTCTACACATTTGACGGAGGTGCCGTTCACACACACCAGTGGCCATGCATGAACAACAGACGTCGACTCCCTCCCCATGCGCTCACCGAGCACTCCATGGCATCTGCGGCACGACAGCCATCTGCGGCGTCACGCTTCCCAGGGTCCAACGCCTCGCCCTTCGGCCTATCGTCTATATAGGAACCAATCTGCCCCGCGCTTGAACGCCCGTGGCACCAGACATGAGAAAGGACCGCCCGACATGACGTCGGACGGTCCTTCTCGCCTGTATATGGGGGGCGTGATTAGGGCGGAACCCGTGGGGTCGGCGGCGGCTGCGAAGCCGACTTGGGCTCCGGGGCCGAGAACAACTGCGGGGTCGACGCGGCTGTGGTGCCGTGGGGCTGCGGGGCCGGCGCGGCTACGGAGTCGCTCGGACGATGTCGCAGGCGGCGCGCAGCAGGTCGTCGCGGTCGCGCTCGGTGCCGGCCTCGGCGTAGACGCGCACCACGGACCCGGCGCGCGACGGGCGCATGAGCACCCAGGAGTCGTCGTCGAACTGGAGCCTGAGGCCGTCGGCATGGCTCACCTCGACGGGGACGCGGCCGGCGACCTCGTGCGGGTTGAGGCCGGGCAGGACGTTGCGGAACGCCTGCGTGTGAGCGGGCTCGAGGCGCACGTCCCTCCTGGCATAGCGCATGGTGCCGACGCGCTGCTCGAGGTCGCAGACCATCTGGGACAGCGGGCGCCCCTGCTGGCAGGCCATCTCGACGGCGAGCAGGCACACGAGCAGGCCGTCGCGCTCCGGGAGGTGGGCCGGCACGCAGATGCCGCCGTACTCCTCGGCGCCGAGAAGGACGCCGCCCTCGACGACCTCGCGGTAGATGCGGGAGAAGCCGACGGGCACCACGACCTGGTCGAGGCCGAGGCGGCGGGCCTGGCGGGAGACGCACGCAGAGCACGTGAGCGTCGACACGACGCGGCCGTGCGCGTCGTGGTCGGAGACGAGGTGGCCGAGCACGAGCGGGATGAGGGCCCGCGGCGGCAGGATCGCGCCCCTCTCGTCGACGACGGCCGCGCGGTCGCCGTCTCCGTCGAGCAGCAGGCCGAGGTCGGCACCGTGAGCGACGACGGCCTGCTCGCAGGCGTCGGCCCAGGGGTCCTGCGGGTCGGGGTGGATGCCGGCGAAGTCCTCGCGCGGCTCGACGTGGATCTCGACGACCCGGCAGCCGAGCCCGGAGAGCATCGACGAGAGGTGGCCGCCCGCCGCACCGTACATGGGGTCGACGACCACCTTGGGCGCGCGGCGCGCGATGGCCTCGCGGTCGAGCCCGGCGAGAAGCGCCGCGCGGTAGCCCGCCATGAGGTCGCACTCCTCGTAGGCGCCGCGCTCCTCGACCGGCGCCTGGCGGACCGCTTGCTCGACCTGGTCGAGGAAGTCGCGGTCCATCGGGCCGCCGTCGGCGCCGCGGACGAGAAGCCCGCCGTACTCGCACGAGCGCTCGCTCGCGGTGAGGACCAGGGCGCCGACGCCCTGCGGGTCGTGCGCGCACGACCAGGCGACCGCCGGCGTGGGGCACGGCTGCTGCGACACGCGGGCGCGCAGGCCGTGGGCCGAGAAGACCGCAGCGGCGACGTGGGCGTGCTCGCGCGAGAGGTGGCGCGTGTCGAAGCCGACGTAGACCGTGGCGCCGGGGCGCGCCTCGGCCCACAGCGACGCGAGGGCGTCGGCGACCCGCACGACGTTGGCCTCGTTGAGGCCGTCGTCGAAGCGGGCGTGCCAGCCGTCGTTGCCGAAGCGGATGATGTCGCCTCGCCTATCCAAGAATCTGCGCATCCTTCTCGCCGAGGGCCTCCAGGAACGCCTCGCGCTGCTTGGGGTCGTCGAGGGCGAGGCGTGCGTTGGTGGCCGCCCAGGCCGCGGGGGTGCCGGTGTCGCAGCCCTCGGTCGGGTCGACGACGATGGCGTACATCTCCTCCTCGGCGAGCAGGCGCTCCATGGCGTCGGTGAGCTGGATCTCGTTGCCGGCGCCGGGGCCCTGCGTGGCCAGCAGGTCCATGATGCGCGGGGACAGCAGGTAGCGGCCCACGATGAACAGGCGGGACGGCGCGTACTCGGGGCGGGGCTTCTCGACGAGGCCGGTGACCTTCCAGACGGCGCCCTCCTCCTCGCCGGTGGCGCCGTAGTCACCGTAGGAGCCGACGCACTCGCCGGCGATGATGCCGTAGCGGCTCACCTGGTCGGCGGGGACGGGCGCGACGGCGATGACGGAGGCGCCGCCGTGCTGGCGGGAGACCTCCTCCATGCGGACGCACA
>CALCDK010000012.1 GCA_937900605.1 uncultured Olsenella sp. | reverse complement strand
GATGCTACGCTCGTTGGAGGACGAGCCTGACTGCTAGGCGCCGCGGAGCCCGACGGGCCCCGGCGCGGACGGGAGACCACGTGCGACGCGACATCACCCTCTGGCCGGCGGACTTCCCCGCCGCGGTCTTCGACTTCGACGGGACGCTGTGCGAGACCTGGCAGCTGTGGGAGCGCGTCGACCGCGCCTTCTTCGAGGAGCGCGGCATCCCCTACGACCCCTCGGTCGCAGCCACCCTCAACACGCTGGGGTTCGTCGGCGGCGCGCAGTGGTGCGTCGAGGCCTTCGGCCTGCGCGACGACCCCCGGGACGTCGTGGACGAGTGGAACCGGCTCGGCGCGGCCCTCTACGAGGCCGAGGCGCGCCTGAGGCCCGGGGCGGCCGACTACGTGCGCGCCCTTCGCGGGCACGGCGTGCGCGTGGCGCTGGCCACGACCAACGTGACCGAGGTCCTCGGGCGCATCCGCCACGACGACGTGCTGGGCCTGTTCGACGCGGTGGTGTGCGGCCGTGACGTGATGCGCGGCAAGGACCACCCCGACATCTACCTCGAGGCGGCCAGGCGCCTGGGCGCGGACCCCCGCGACTGCGTGGCGTTCGAGGACATCCCCGAGGGCATCCGCAGCGCGCAGCGCGCCGGCATGCGCGCCGTCGCCGTGCGCAGTGACGACCCCCGGCAGCCCCTCGACGAGATGCGCCTCGACGCCGACCTCGCGATCGACGGCTGGGAGGGACTGCTCCCCCTAGCGACGGCAGGAGACGGCAGCGGGGCCTCGGCGCAGGGTGGCGAGGTAGTGCGAGTCCCCGCGCGGGGCGCAGACGAGCCCCTCGCCCACGAGCTCGAGCCCCTCGCCCACGGGGCCGGCGAGAAGCGCGTCGACCACCTGGCGGTCCTCCTCGTCGAGGACCGAGCACGTGGCGTACGCGAGCCTGCCGCCCGGCCTCACGCGCGCGGCGGCGGCGCGCAGCACCTCGAGCTGCAGCACCGCGAGGCGCTGGGGGTCCTCCGGCGAGAGGGACCAGGCGATCTCGGGGTGGCGCGCCAGCGTGCCCGTGCCGGTGCACGGCGCGTCGACGAACACGAGGTCGAAGCCGCCCTCGGGGACGTCGGGCAGCGCGTCGGGGGCCGCGAGGCCGCGCGCGTCCATGGCGACGCAGCGCACGTGGCCCGCGAGGCCCGCGTCGCGGACGCGGCGGGCGGCGAGGTCGGACTTGCGCGGGTCGAGCTCGACGCCCACGACCTCGCACGGGCCGCCGGCGGCGCAGGCGCAGCCCTCCATGAGCAGCGTCTTGGTGGCGCGGCCCTGCCCCACCTCGAGGACCTTCTCGCCGGGACGGCAGCCCAGGGCGTGGGCCACGCGCTGGGCGGCGAGGTCGCACGGCAGGACGTCGACGGACCCGACGAGGCCCGAGGGCGCCAGGCGCGACGGCTCCCCCAGCTCGAAGGCGCCCGGCAGCCCGGCGTCGCGCGGGTCGCAGCCCGCCTGGGCCAGCAGCTCGCGGGCACGCGCGGCGCTCGTGCGGGCGCGGTTGGCGGCCACGTAGGCGCCGCAGGGCCCCAGGGCCGAGGCACACAGGCGTGCGGCCCCCTCGGGTCCCAGGGAGGCCACGAGCCGCCCGCAGAGCCACTCGGGCAGCGCGCCCACGCGGGCGAGGTCGGCCACGTCGGCCGTGCCGTCGGCGACGCGGCCGCGGGCGCGGGCGAGCGCGGGAGCGTCCTGCTGGGCCACGCGGCGCAGCACGGCGTTGGCCAGGCCCGCGGCGCGCGGGGCGACCCCGCGCACGAGCTCGACGCCCTGGCTCACGCAGACGTCGTCGCGGGTGTCGAGGTAGAGCAGCTCGAAGGCCGCCAGCTGCAGGGCGTCGCGCACGCGCGGCTCGAGGCGCGCGCCCGGCGAGAGGTGCGAGCCCAGCACGCGGTCGAGCTCGCCGCGCGCGGCGGTGGCCCCCAGCACGAGGCGGGTGCACAGCGCGCGGTCGCGCGGGGCCAGGGCGTCGAGCCCCTCGCAAGAGCGCAGCAGGTCGCGGGCGCGCGCGCCGCGCCGGCGCCGCTCGGAGACGAGGGCGAGGGCGCGACGGCGAGCGGGCGTGGCGCGGCTCACCGCACGCGCTCCCAGCGCAGGCCGTCGCCGCGCAGGCCGGCGGCCCAGGAGGACGCCCCCATCTCGCGCTTGCCGTCGGGCTTGACGCGCAGCAGCTCGAGCGCGCCGTCGGCGCAGCCCAGGCAGACGCGGCCGTGCACGACGAGGACGTCGCCGCGGGCGATGGCGTCGTCACATGCGCGCGCCTCGAGCACGCGCACGCCGCGGCCGGCCACCTCGCAGCGGGCCGGGGCGGTGTCGCCGGAGGCCCGAACGCGGCGGGCGGTGGCGCGGACGGGGTCCTCGGGGTCCAGGCGCATCTCGGCCTTGGTCACCTTGGGCGCCAGGGTGACGAGCGACTCGTCCTGCTCGACCCACACGGCGTCGCCGGCCCCGACCTGCGCAAGGCCCTCGACGAGCTCGCGGGCCCCGGCCTCGGCCAGCTCGCGGGTCAGCTGCGCGCAGCCCTTCTCGCCGACCTCGACGACGGCCTGGCGGCACCACGCGCCGGCGTCCAGGTCGTGGGCGACGCGCATGATGGAGACGCCGGTCTCGGCGTCGCCGGCGAGGATGCTGCGCTGGATAGGGGCCGCGCCGCGCCAGCGCGGCAGCAGCGAGGCGTGGACGTTGACGGTCTCGAGGCGCGCGGCCGAGATGAGCTCGTCGGGCAGGATGCAGCCGTAGGCCACGACGCAGGTCACGTCCGGCTCGGCGGCGCGCACCGACGAGAGGACGCCGGCGTCGACGCGGGATGCCTCGAGGACCGGCAGGCCCAGCTCCTGGGCACGGGCCTTGACCGGGGAGGCGACGGGCGTGCGGCCGCGGCCCCTCACTGCGTCGGGGCGGGTCACGACGAGGGCGACGTCGTGACCGGCGGCGACCAGGGCGTCGAGCGACGGCACGGCGAACTCGGGCGTTCCCATGAAGACGACGCGCATGGCGGACCCCCTACTCGACCTCGGTCTGGCCGGGACGGGCGCCCGCGGCCAGGGCCTCTTCGTAGTCGTGCATGGCCTGCGCGCGGCGCAGCGGCGCGAGGTGGTCGACCATCGTGGTGCCGTGGACGTGGTCGATCTCGTGCTGCAGACAGACGGCCAGCAGGTTGTCCTGGGCCTCGTAGCACATGGTGTCGCCGTCGAGGTTCTGGGCGTGGACCACGACGTGGCTCGGGCGCGTCACGCGCACCGAGATGCCGGGGAACGACAGGCACCCCTCGACGGTCTCGCGCGCGGGGCCGTCGGCGACGACCACCTTGGGGTTGACGAGCACGTACGGGTTGCGCTTGGTGCCCTTGCCGGCGTAGTCGACGTCGATGACGACGATCTGGCGCATGATGCCAAGCTGCGGGCCCGCCAGGCCGCAGCCGTCGGCGGCGTACATCACGTCGAGCATGTGGCGCGCGGCTCGGCGCACCTCGTCGTCGATCTTCTCGATGGGGGCGCACTCCTGCGAGAGGCGCGGGTCCGGGGAAAGGACGATGTCGTCGAGGTCGGTCACGGTTCCTCCTTCTGGCGCGGCGGGGCCGCGCTCACATCATGTCGTGGGCGTCGATGTCCACGGCAATGTTAATACCACGGGGCGGCGCGGCGTCGCGCGCGCACGCCGACAGCACGGGGCCCGGCTCGGACCCCAGCGGCGACTTCACCAGCACGTGCCTGCGGTGCTGGTCCTTGGCCCGGGCCCTCAGGCAGTCGCACGGGCCCAGGACCTCCCAGCCGCGACGGCCCCCGCAGGCGTCGCGCAGCGCCTCGGCCAGGCGCAGCGACACGTCGCGGACGGCCCCCTGGTCGCGGCCCCACACCACGGCGTTGGACAGCCGCGAGAAGGGCGGATAGCCGGCCTCGCGGCGCTCGGCGAGCTCGCCGGCGACGAACTCGTCGCGGTCGTGGGAGGCCACGGCCCGGATGGCGGGGTGGCTCGCCCAGTAGGTCTGCACCACCACGCGCCCGGCGCGCCCTCCCCTGCCGGCGCGGCCCGCGACCTGCTCGAGCAGGTCGTAGGTGCGCTCGGCGGCGCGGAAGTCGGGCAGCTTGAGCGTCGTGTCCGCGTTGACCACGCCGACGAGGGTCACCTCGGGGAAGTCGAGGCCCTTCGCGATCATCTGCGTGCCCACGAGCACGGCGGACTCGGCCGCATCGAACTCCTCGAGCAGGCGCTGGTGGGCGCCCTTGGCCCGCGTGGTGTCGGCGTCCATGCGCACCACGGGGAAGCCCTCGGGCAGCAGGGCGCGCAGCTCGTCCTCGACGCGCTGGGTGCCCACGCCGTAGGCCGCCATGTAGCGGCTGCCGCAGTTGGGGCAGCGCGTCGAGGGGTCCGGGAACGCGCGGGTGGGCCAGGTCCGGCCGCACGAGTGGCACGCGAGCGAGTGCGTGCGCTCGTGGTAGGTGAGCGCGCACGAGCAGTGCGGGCACTCGGGCACGCAGCCGCACTCGCGGCACATGAGAAACGTCGCGAACCCGCGCCTGTTGAGGAGCAGCACGGCCTTCTCGCCGCGCCGCGCCACGTCCTCGAGGGCCCCGGCGAGCTCGGCAGAGAAGACCGAGCGCGAGCCGGAGCGGAAGCCCGCCGCCATGTCGACGACGTCGACGCGCGGCAGCCGGGCGCCGCCGGGGCGCTCGGACATGCGCACCCGGGTCCAGCGCGCGCCCTCCCACGAGCCCTCGCGGCAGCGCTCGAGGGCCTCGAGCGAGGGCGTCGCCGAGCCGAGCACCAGGGCGCAGCCGCGCTCGCGCGCCATGCGGGCGGCGACGTCGCGGGCATGGTAGCGCGGCGAGGAGTCCTGCTTGTAGGAGCCCTCGTGCTCCTCGTCGACGACGATGAGGCCGGGGTCGCGAAGCGGCGCGAAGAGCGCGGAGCGGGCGCCCACCACGACGCGGGCGCGGCCCTGGCGCACGAGGTCCCACTGGTCGAAGCGCTCGCCGGCCGACAGGCGCGAGTGCAGCACCGCGACGTCCTCCCCGAAGCGGCTGTGGAAGCGCCCGACGGTCTGGGCGGTGAGCGAGATCTCGGGGACGAGGACCAGCGCGCCGCGGCCCGTGGCCAGGCAGCGCTCGATGGCGGCGAGGTAGACCTCGGTCTTGCCCGATCCCGTCACGCCGTCGACGAGCACGACGTCGCCGCGGGCGGCGGCCATGAGCCGCTCGGGGCGCGGCGCGCCCGCCGACGAGAGCGAGGTGCCGCCCGAGCCGCGCACGCGCCGGCGCGAGACGACCTCCACCACTCCGCGCCGCTCGAGGGCGGACACGGCCGCCGCGGCCCCCGGGATGGTGGCGGCGAGCTCGCTGACGCGCTGCGGCCCGGCCGCGAGCGCCTGCAGGACGCTCCGCTGCCGGCTGGCGTTTCTCGCCGGCGAGAAGGACTGCGCGGCGGGCGCGAGGGAGGCCCAGCGCTCGTCGACGGCTCCGGCACGGTCGACCTGGAGCTCCCAGGGGGCGTCGGGGGCGGGCCGGGTGACGCGAGCGCGCTGGCCGGGGGCCAGCAGCAGCCTCACGGCGTCGCACGGGGGGCAGGCGTACTCGCGGGCCATCCACAGCGCCACGCGGGCGGCGGCGTCGTCGAAGGCGGGCGGCGCGAGGACCTGCTCGACCTCGCGCAGGCGCGCGGGGTCGGCGTCGGGCGAGGGCGCCTGCGAGGTGGCCACCACGTACCCGACGGCCATGCGGTGCGAGAAGGGCACCAGCACGGTGGCGCCGACCTGCGCCTGGGCCTCGAGGGCGGGCGGGACGGCGTAGTCGAACGGGGCGGGAAGCGCCCTCGTCGGGATGTCGAGCACGACGCTCGCGAAGGCCACGCGGCCCTCCCTCCCCGCCGCGAGGCGGTCCGTGTCCTGTCCTGGGTGGCCTCCCATGTTAGCGCGCACCCCCGCGCACGCGGTATAGTCGGCGGGCACCCGACGAATCCACCACCTCGCGAAAGGACCCCATGGCCCGCTCCGAACACGCCCCCGCGCGCACCCGACGCGACGAGGCGCTGGCCCTCGCCGGCCTCGCGCTGTCCGCCTTCATCCTCAACACGTCGGAGTTCGTGCCCATCGGGCTGCTCACCGACATCTCCGCGGCCTTCGGCATCGGCGAGGCCGCCGCGGGCGTCATGATCTCGGCCTACGCGCTGGCGGTCGCCCTTCTCGCCCTGCCCCTCATGCTCGCCACCTCCAAGGTCCGGCCGCGCCGCCTCATCCTGGCCACGCTCGCGCTGTTCTGCGTGGGGCAGCTGTGCTCGGCCGCAGCGCCCACGTTCGCCGTGCTCGTGCTCACGCGCCTCGTCGTGGCCTGCTCGCACGCCGTCTTCTGGTCCGTCGTGACGCCCTACGCCGTGCGCGTCGTGGCCCCCGAGCGCGCCTCGTTCGCCATGAGCTTCGTGGTGACGGGCAGCTCGCTGGCCATGGTGCTCGGCCTGCCGCTGGGGCGCGCCCTCGGCCAGGCCCTGGGCTGGCGCGCCACGTTCCTGTTCGTGGCCGCCGTCGCCGTGGCCTGCGTGGCGCTCCTCGCCGTGGGCTTCCCGCGCCTCGAGGTGGGCGAGCCGTTCACGCTGCGCCGCCTGCCCGAGCTCGTCCGCAACCGCCCGCTGCTCGGCATCTACCTGGCCACCTTCGTCTACGTCGTAGGCTACTACACCGGCTACAGCTACGTCGAGCCGTTCCTCGGCCAGGTCGTGGGGCTCGCGCCGGCCACGGTGACCGCGACGCTCACGTGCTTCGGCATCGCCGGCGTCGTGGGCAGCTGGCTGTTCGGCAGGCTCTACGACGGCCACCGCATGGCGTTCATGGGCTGTATGCTCGCCGGGGTCATCGTGGCGCTGCTGCTCCTGGGGCCGTCCGCCGCGCTGGGCGCGGGCGGGGCCATGGCCGTGTGCCTGCTGTGGGGCGCGGCCTCGACGGCCTACAACGTGTCGGCGCAGGCCGAGGTCATCCGCGTCACGGACGTGGCGAGCTCGGCGGTGGCCATGTCGATCTTCTCGGGCATGTTCAACGCGGCCATCGCGGCGGGCTCGGCCGTCGGCTCGGCCGTGTGCGCGGCGGGGGCGCTGCGCTCGCTCGGCGTGGTGGGCGCGGCGCTGTGCCTCGTGGCGCTCGCGTACTTCTCGCTGCGCCTCTCGCGGCTCCTCGGGCGCCACGCGGGGGTGCCGCAGCAGGCCGCGTCGGGGGCCGATGCTTAACGTTAAGTGCGCAAACGTCCGATCCCTTCCACACGAATGCGGTAGAGTGGAGGGCGGATGTCATGGCCGGCGCCCGCCGGCCCAGCGAAAGGAACCAACATGGCACTCTTCGATCTCTTCAAGAAGCAGGACGATTCTGACCCCAGCGTCAGCACCGACTGGAGGGAGGGCGTCGTCTGCGCCCCCGTCGACGGCAGCCTGGTCCAGCTGTCCGAGACCCCCGACGAGGTCATCGCCTCCGGCAGGCTCGGCCAGGGCGTGGGCATCAGGCCCGCCGGCGACACCGTCTTCGCGCCGGTCTCCGGCACGCTGAGCGCCCTCGCCGAGACCCACCACGCCCTCGGCATCACCACCGACGACGGCTGCCAGGTCATCGTCCACATCGGCGTCAACACCGTCGAGATGATGGGCGCCGGCTTCGCCGCCTACGTCGAGCAGGACCAGAGGGTCGAGGCCGGCCAGGCCCTCGTGCGCTTCTCGCCCGAGAAGATCGCCGCCGCAGGCAAGGACGACACCGTCTTCGTCGTCGTCTCCGACCACGCCGACTACGCCACCGTCTCCCCGGCCGCCGACGCCGAGGTCAAGGCCGGCCAGGTCGTCATCGAGCTCTCCAAGTAGCTCCGACGTCGCACGTCGAGAAGGGCGCCCCGCCCCCGGACC
>CALCDK010000011.1 GCA_937900605.1 uncultured Olsenella sp. | reverse complement strand
GAGCCTCCCGCGGAGTGCCCGGTCTGCAAGGCTCCCGCCAGCCAGTTCGAGGAGGTCAAGGGCGAGCTGACCCTGGCCGCCGAGCACGAGTACGGCGTCTACGACAAGACCGTCAAGGACAACCCCAACATCTCCGACGAGGACAAGGCCTACATCCTCGAGCAGCTCAAGGCCAACTTCAACGGCGAGTGCTCCGAGGTCGGCATGTACCTCTGCATGGCCCGCATCGCCCACCGCGAGGGCTACCCCGAGGTCGGCCTGTATTGGGAGAAGGCCGCTTACGAGGAGGCCGAGCACGCCTCCAAGTTCGCCGAGATGCTCGGCGCCGAGCTGGAGCCCAACATGAAGGCCTCCACGAAGGAGAACCTGGCCTGGCGCGTCGACTGCGAGTTCGGCGCCACCGCCGGCAAGACCGAGCTGGCCTCCTGCGCTAAGAAGAACGGCCTTGACGCCATCCACGACACCGTCCACGAGATGGCCCGCGACGAGGCCCGTCACGGCCGCGCCCTCAAGGGCCTGCTCGAGCGCTACTTCTAGGCGCCATGGCAGGAAGGCCTACCAAGAAGGGTAAGGCCGGCAAGTCCAGGCCCTCGGGGCCCGCGCGCTGCGCGGTGCTCTGGGGGCTTGACTCTTCCGGCGAGAGGGGCGCCGCCGTGCGCGGCGTCCTCAAGGAGATGGGCGTGCTGGCCCGCACCGCCACCTACGAGCGCCTCGGCGACCCGGCCGGCGCGCTGGCGGACGAGCCGGGCCTGCGCCGCTCCCCGGTCCCGTACCGCGGCCCCGCCCCGGAGGGCGAGTTCGTCCTCCTGTGCAACCTGTCGCCCGACGACGTGGACCGCTTCCTGGCCCTGAGCCGCGAGCGGGGCTGCTCGGTGGACGCCAAGGCCATGCTCACGCGGACCAACCGCACCTGGCCGCTCGTGCGCCTCGTCGCCGAGGTCCAGGCCGAGCACCGTGCGATGGCGGGCGCGGACGAGTAGACTGGACGGGTTGAATCCCGTGCAGGAAGGGCCGCAGATGAACGCTCACGTCGCCGCCGAGAAGGACCGTCCCCTCGTCGTGCTGGCCATGGACACCTCCACAGACATGCTCGCCTGCGCCGTCGGCCGCGTGACCCCGCGCGCCGACGGCGCGGCCGACGTTGAGGTCCTCGCCTCGGCCGACCGCATGTGCCGCCGCCGCGCCAACGTCGAGCTCGTCGGTGCCTGCGACGAGGCGCTTCTCGCCGCCGGGCTGTCCATGGCCGACGTCGACGTGGTCCTCGTGGGCCGCGGTCCGGGCTCGTTCACCGGCGTGCGCATCGGCATCTCGACCGCCAAGGGCATCGCCTGCGGCCTGGGCCGCGCGCTCCTCGGCACCTCCGCCCTCGACGCCATGGCGTGGTCGGCGTGGTCGGCCGGCGTGCGCGGCCGGGTGGCCGTGGCGGGCGACGCCATGCGCGGCGAGGTCTACCCGGGCCCCTACGACCTGGACGAGACGGGCGCCCACCGCCTCTTCGAGGCCGAGACCGTCGCCAAGGCCGACGCGTGCGTGGCCGACTGGGCAGCCCGCGCGGACGCCGCGGAGCTCACGCTCACCGGCAACGGCCTGCTCAAGTACCAGGCTCGCTTCGAGGCCGTGGGCCTGGGGCGCCTGGCCCCCCAGGACTGCTGGCACCCCACGGGGGAGGGCCTGCTGCGCGCCGCCGCCCAGGGCTGGGCGGGCCTCGGCGACGGCGACCCCGCGCTCGTGCTGCCCATCTACACGCGCCTGTCGGACGCCGAGGAGGCCGAGCGCACCCGCCTGGGCCTCAAGGAGCCGTCGACGGTGCAGCTCACCGGCGTCGACGACGCCCTGGCCGGCATCCACCTGCAGCTTCGCCCCATGACGCTCAACGACTGCCGCGCCGTGGCCGAGCTCGAGGCGCGCGCCTACGAGGGCTCCGCGCACACGCCGTGGAGCGAGCGCGTCTTCTACGAGGACCTCTCGCAGCCGGGCCGCAGCTGGTGGGTCGCCCACGACCAGGGCCGCGTCGTCGGCTTCGCGGGCGGGCTTCTCGCCGGCGCGGACTTCGAGGTCGAGGAGGTCGTCGTCGACGCCGGGCGCCGCCGCGAGGGCATCGCGAGCCGCCTGCTGGGCCGCGTGGCCTACGACGCGCAGGTCCTGGGTGCCTCGACGCTGTCGCTCGAGGTGGACGAGGGCAACGGCGCGGGCCGCGCCCTCTACGCGCGCCTCGGCATGGCCGAGTGCGGCCGCCGCCCGGGCTACTACGGCGACGGCCACGACGCGCTGCTGCTGCGCGTGGCGCTGCCGCTGGACGCCGACGCCATCCTCGCCGGGGACAACCCGGAGCCCGCGGCCTCCATCAGGCCGTGGCCCATCTGCCCGGCCCCGCGCGACGAGGCCCAGGTCGCCGCCATCGAGGCGGCCGGCCCGCTCGTGCTCTCCATCGAGTCCTCCTGCGACGAGACCGCCATGGCGGTCACGGACTCGCACGGCACCGTGTGCGCCAGCGTCGTGGCCACCCAGATCGACTTCCACGCGCGCTTCGGCGGCGTCGTGCCCGAGATCGCGAGCCGCAAGCACACCGAGGCCATCGTCGGCGTGCTCGAGGAGACCCTCGCGCAGGCCGGCGCGCACTTCGGCGTGGACACCCTGGGCGTGGGCGACCTGGCCTGCGTGGGCGTAACGGCCGGCCCGGGCCTGGTGGGCGCGCTCGTGGTTGGTGTCGCCTTCGCCAAGGGCCTGTGCGCGGCGACGGGGCTCCCGCTGGTGCCGGTGCACCACCTCGAGGGCCACCTGCTGGCCAACCTCTTCGAGACGCCCGACCTCGAGCCGCCCTTCGTGGCGAGCCTGGTCTCGGGCGGCAACACCATGCTCGTCCACGTGCGCGCCTGGGGCGACTACGAGGTCCTGGGCGCCACGATCGACGACGCCGTGGGCGAGGCCTTCGACAAGGTGGCCAAGGCGCTGGGCCTGGGCTACCCCGGCGGCCCCGTGATCAGCCGCCTGGCCAAGGGCGGCAACCCTCGCGCCATCCGCTTCCCGCGCGCCATGATGCACAGCGGCGACTACAGCTTCTCGCTGTCGGGCCTCAAGACGGCCGTCATCACGTACATCGAGGGCGAGAACCGCGCCGGCCGCCCCATCGACCTGCCCGACCTCGCGGCGAGCTTCGAGGCCGCGGTCGTGGACGTGCAGGTGGCCAAGGCCCGCACGGCCGTCGAGCGCACGGGCGTCTCGGACATCTGCATCGGCGGCGGCGTGGCGGCCAACCCCGCGCTGCGCGAGGCCTACCAGCGGACCTTCTCGCGCATGGGCGTGCGCGTCACCGTGCCGCCCATGAGGGCGTGCGGCGACAACGCGGCCATGATCGGCATCGCCGCGCTGCGCAGCTTCCGCGCGGGCCTCGTGGCCCCGCTCACGCTCGACGCCGACCCCAACGCGCGCCTGGGCACCTGGTCGTGCCCCGACGCCCCGGTGCCGCCCTCCTGGGATCGCTAGCGGCGAGAGGTGCCGTCCGGGTCGCGACCGCGACGCCGCCACTGCCCGCGTCGTCGTGCCCGCCCGCGGCGCCCCTGCGGCCCGCACGCCGTGCCCCTCTCGCCGGCCCCGCCGGCTGCGCCCCATGCGCCCTATGTGTCGTGTGGGTTTCCTCCCGCCTCCCGCGGAGGGACCCGCGGCGCATGGGGCTTACCCTTTTGGTCAGCACGCGTAACTTTCACGCATTAAGTTGCAAGGGAGAGGGGGATGGGCCCCCTCTGGTTGCGTCGTGCGGAAGGGGTCTCAACCAAAACAGGAGGGCACGTCATGACCAAGAGAACCACAGCCATGCAGAGATCGGGTGCGTCGCCGACGCGCAGGGAGTTCGTAGGACTCGCTGGGGCAGCGGCGCTGAGCGTGGGGGGCATGACGCTGCTCGTCGGGTGCGGACCGGCTCCCAGGGACGCCGTCGCGGGCACGGGCCCGCAGGGCGCGGACGCGGGTGCCGAGGAGGCCGCCCTCGGGGACGGAGAGGTGCTGCGCGTGGGCATGGAGGCGGCCTACGCCCCCTACAACTGGCAGTGCCCCGAGGAGTCCGAGTTCACGATCCCCATCGACAACGTCGCCGGCGCCTTCGCCGACGGCTACGACGTGCAGGTCGCGCGCCGCATCGCCGACGCGTTCGGCGTGAGGGCCGTCGCGGTCAAGACGGGCTTCGACGCCCTCGTCGACGCGCTGGCCACCGGCCAGGTCGACATCGTCTGCGCCGGCATGTCGGCGACGCCCAAGCGCGCCGCCTCTGCGGACTTCTCGTACTCCTACCTCGACGACGACATCTCGCTCGTGGTGCGCCGCGACTCCCCGTACGCCGGCGCCACCAGGCTCGAGGACTTTGCCGGTGCCTCCGTCATCGGTCAGGCCGCGACCATGTACGACGACGTCATCGACCAGATCCCCGGCGTCAACCACATGACGCCCGCCGAGGCCGTCCCCGCCGTGGTCGAGAACCTCGCCAACGGGACCTGCGACGCCATCACGTTCTCGATGATGAGCGTGCCGCACCTGCTCAAGACCAACCCCGAGTTCGCCGAGGTCCCCCTGGAGGAGGGCTTCGAGGGGTCCAAGATGCCGGACAACGCCGGCGTGCCCAAGGGCCGCAAGGCCGCCCTCGACAAGGTGAACGAGGTCATCGCCTCCATCCCCGAGGACGAGAGGCAGGCCCTCTGGGACGCCTGCATGGAGCGCCAGCCCGCATAGCCACGCCGCCGACGCGTGCCGCCGTCCGTCCGCACGGGCGGCGCCGTCGTGCGCTGGCGTGCGCCGACCGAGTGCGCGACGCCAGCCGCGGCATGCGACGCCAGCCGCGCCGCCGGACACGGCACGCGCGCCGACGGGCGCCTCTCGCCAGCGCGCGGCACCACGAGCCCCGGGGCCCCGGGGCACCCGATCACGAAGACAGGGGACACCCAACCATGAGCATCCACTCCAGTCGCGGGGGCGCGTTCGGCCGCATCAGGTCGTTCGTCCTCGCCGACCACCGCTACGTCCTTCTCGCCACGAGCGCCGTCGCCTGCGTCGGCATGTGGCTCTCGTCGTGCCCCAGGGCACGCCTCAGCTTCCTGCTCCCCGTGTGGGAGCTCGAGGTCGCCATGTACTGGCTGATGGCCGCCTGGGTGGTCGTCTCGGCCGCCGGCCTCGTCTCCAAGCTGCTCCACTGGCGCGACTACGCGCAGGTCAGCCCCCTCGCCCGTCCCGCGGCGAGAAGGGCCCTGCGCATCGGCTCGTACCTCGTGTGGGGCTGCGCGGCCGTCGTGGCCGCCGACCGCCTGGGCGCCGGACTGGCCACCGCCTGGCAGGTCGCCGTCAGCGCGCCGCAGCGCCCCGACGAGCCCCTCACCAGCATCCTGTACATGCTCTGCCAGGGCCGCGACACCTTCCTGGCCGGCATCGGCACCACCGTGGCCCTGGCCGTCCTGGGCACCGTCATCGCGTTCTTCCTGGCGCTGGCGCTCGTGTTCATGCGCTTGCAGCGCCCCGACCGCCCCGACTCCGACCTCGTGCGCTTCCTCAAGACCTTCTCGTCCGGCTTCGCGCGCCTGTACAGCACCGTGGTGCGCGGCACGCCGATGATGGTCCAGGCCATGATCGTCTACTACGGCGTCTTCGGCATCTTCCGCGATGCCGGCATGAGCGCCACCGAGGTCAACGCCATCTGGTCCACCTTCGCCGCCGGCCTCGTGACCGTCTCGCTCAACTCCGCCGCGTACATGATGGAGGTGCTGCGCGGCGGCATCGAGTCCGTCGACCGCGGCCAGGCCGAGGCCGCCCGCTCGCTGGGCCTCTCGCAGTGGCAGGCCATGCGCCGCGTCGTGTTCCCGCAGGGCGTGCGCAACGCGATCCCGGGCCTGTCCAACGAGCTCGTCATCAACATCAAGGACTCGTCGGTGCTGTCCGTCATCAGCGTGTTCGACCTGATGTTCGCCACCAAGACCGTCGCGGGCATCTACTACCAGCAGTTCCAGGCGGCCCTCATCGCGGCCGTCGCGTACCTGGTGCTCACCATGGTGGCCACCGCCCTGCTCGGTCGCATGGCCAGGCGACTGGACGTTCGCCCGTCCATGCTGCTGAGCACTTCCGACAACGCCGTGAGGGTCCAGGAGGACTAGCCATGACCAGCCAGAACACCAACGTGAACCAGACCTCTGCCGGCGAGGGGGACCGCGCCGCCGCGACCGAGCAGCTGCTGCGCGTCGAGTCCCTGCGCAAGTCCTTCGACGGGCGAGAGGTGCTGCGCGACGTGGACCTCGAGGTCATGCCCGGCGAGGTCGTCACCATCATCGGACCGTCCGGCTCGGGCAAGTCGACGCTGCTGCGCTGCATGAACCTGCTCGAGTCGCCCGACGACGGCCACGTGTGGTTCTCGGGCCGCGACCTGTGCGCCGAGCACGTCGACGTGAACCGCCTGCGCGAGCGCATCGGCATGGTCTTCCAGGGCTTCAACCTCTTCGAGAACATGGACGTGCTCGGCAACTGCACGCTGGCCCCGGTGACCCTGCGCCGCATGGCGCGCCCCGACGCCGAGCGCGTCGCGATGGGCCACCTGGAGTCCGTCGGCCTCGCCGACTTCGCGCACGCGCCCGTCTCGCGCCTGTCCGGCGGTCAGAAGCAGCGCGTGGCCATCGCCCGCGCGCTGTGCATGGAGCCCGAGCTCATGCTCTTCGACGAGCCCACCTCCGCCCTCGACCCCGAGATCGTGGGCGAGGTCCTGGAGGTCATGCGCCGCCTGGCCTCCGACGGCATGACCATGGTCGTGGTCACCCACGAGATGGCCTTCGCCCGCGACGTGTCCGACCGCGTGGTCTTCATGGACGGTGGCGTGGTGGCCGAGCAGGGCACCCCCGACGAGCTCTTCTCGGCGCCGAGAAACCCCAGGACCCGCGAGTTCCTCTCGCGCTACCTGGCGGGCTAGGCGCCCGGGCCGGACGCAGCCATGTCACGGCGTCGGCTGCCCTGATGGCTCAACCGGCGACAGGAACGGGGCCGCACGCATCCCTTCGGACGCGTGCGGCCCCGTCCTCGTGTGGTGTTGGCGCGCCCCTATTCCCCAGACTTCTGGGCGTAGAGCTCGAACAGGTGGGCGACGATCATCTCCTCGTCGCCGCCGAAGTCGACGCCGTAGGCGGCCTCGACCGCGGCGTCGAGCGCCCGATGGGCGCGGACGAGGGCGGGGTAGAGGAACTCGTTGTCCGGGTCGTACATCTCGGCGAGCGTGCAGCCCTCGTACGAGCTGCGCGCGTCGAGGACCGCGCTCGCGCACCGCTCGACCTCGGCGCGAGCGGCGTCCGTCGGATCGGGCCAGACGAAGTTGTTGTAGACGATGGTGTTCGCATAGCTGTAGTCGCTCTTGAGTCGACCCGCCACCATCCGCATCCAGGCGTTGTGGAACTGCGACATAAGGATGCCGAAGTCGTAGACGGACGCATTCGGGATGAAATACAGCTTGTCCCCGGGAATCATGCCGTTATCGACGAACCCCATAGGAATGTAGCGGCGGCGACCGGAGGATACCTTCGGAACACCGATGTAGGACGGGCCCGTTTCCCTGATCTCGTCGAACAACCACGGGGTCTCGGCCTTCTTACGGGTCGCCGCCTTCGTGGACTGCGCTCGATACGCCGCCACGGCGCGAATCCTCTCCATGACGTGCGGCATCGAGGACAGATCCTTGGGCGATGCGTCTTTCAGCCATAGGCAGTACCTCGGCTTGCCGTTGATGAAGTCCGCGCCCATCGAGAACGGCCTTATCCACTCCTCAGCGGATGGTTCGCGTGAGACAAGCTCATCCCTTTCCGCTTGGTCAAGGATGAGCTGCCCGTTATCCGTAGGCTGACAGCCTCTGATCATCTTCGGGGCGTCGCATATCGGGGAAGAACGTCTTGCGATAAAGAGGCTGGGCGTCGCCGACAGGTACCCGCTGATGTTGTCGGCTTTCCGCGCGCCGTCGCCGTCGAAGATGGTCTTCTTGGCGATTTTCTCGCGGGAGAACCCGACGATTACGACGTGTACGTGGGCTTCGTCGGTGGCCTCGGAGTTCCACACGAACGTCTTGTGGGCGAAGTCGATCTCCACGCCGTCGTCGAACAGCGGCTTCCACAGCGGCTCCACCTGCTGCCCTTGGCAGATGGAGTTGGTCGAAACGAACGCACAGCGCGTATGAGACCCGCGCGTGAAGTCCGCCGCCTTCCTGTACCAGCAGGCCACGTAGTCGAGGACGCCGCCGGGTTTGCCGAAGATCTCGGCACGGTCGGCCTTTTGGGCGTCATTGAGGTTCGAGTACCCGATGAACGGTGGGTTGCCAATGATGAAGTCGAGACCTAAAGCCGGCACCGCATCGGCCCAATCGATGCGCAGGGAGTTGCCGTGGATGATTGTCCCGTACTCCTTGAGCGGCAGCTCGTC
>CALCDK010000010.1 GCA_937900605.1 uncultured Olsenella sp. | reverse complement strand
TCGCGGAAGCACTTGGCGATCTGGTAGTAGCGCTCGACGCCACCGACCATGAGCAGCTGCTTGAGGAGCTGCGGGGACTGCGGCAGGGCGTAGAAGCGGCCCGGCTGCGTGCGGCACGGGACGAGGAAGTCGCGGGCGCCCTCGGGCGTGGACTTGAACAGCGCGGGGGTCTCGACCTCGGTGAACGCGCGGTCGTGCAGCGCCTGGCGCACGGCGAAGGTGAAGTCGGAGCGCATGCGCAGGTTGGCGGTCATGTGCGGGCGGCGCAGGTCGAGGTAGCGGTAGCGCAGGCGGATGTCCTCGGAGACGTCGACGTGGTCCTCGATCTGGAACGGGGGCGTCTTGGAGCTGTTGAGGACCTCGACGGAGTCGGCGAGCACCTCGACGGCGCCGGTGGCGAGGCGGTCGTTGGCCTGGCCCTCGGGGCGCGGGCGCACGGTGCCGGTGACCTTGATGGGCCACTCGGGGCGGATCTGCTCGGCGACGCCAAAGGGCACGCCGTCGGCGTGGTCCGGGTCGAAGGAGACCTGGGTGAGGCCCTCGCGGTCGCGCAGGTCGACGAAGACCATGCCGCCGTGGTCGCGACGACGCCAGACCCACCCGCAGAGGGTGACCTCCTTGCCGACGTCCTCGCGGCGCAGCTCGCCGCAGGTGTGGGTGTGCATGGTGCGAGAGTCCATAGGGAGTACCTTTCGTCTGTGACCGCCCCGTGTCGTTCGGGCGGGCCTCGGGCAGACCGTGACGTGGCGTAGACGGCGCAGCGTCACACGGACGGACATTGTACTACGGCGCGGTCGGCGGCGAGAATTGCGCGTATCCTCGTGGGGACGGGGCCCGCCCGCCGCACGGGCCGGGCGCCCCGGGCCACGCAAGCGTAGAGAGGACCGCGATGAACCCCACCCGCACCGTCGTGTTCGACCTGGACGGAACCCTGCTCGACACCCTCGAGGACCTGCACCTCTCGGTCAACGCCGCCCTGGCGTCGTGCGGGCTGCCCCCGCGCGGGCTCGACGAGGTCCGCGCCTTCGTGGGCAACGGCATCGTCGTGCTCATGCGCCGCGCCGGGGCCGGCTCGACGAGGCCGGCGAGGCCGCGGCGCTCGAGGCCTTCAGACGCCACTACGCCGAGCACTGCGACGACCACACCGCCCCCTACCCCGGCATCCCCGCCCTGCTCGCCGAGCTGCGCGCCGCGGGCGTGCGCATGGCGGTGGTCTCCAACAAGGCCGACTTCGCGGTCCAGCAGCTCGTCGAGGCGCGCTTCCCGGGCACCTTCGACGCCGTCGTGGGCGAGGACGAGGCGCGCGGCGTGCGCAAGAAGCCCGCACCCGACATGGTGGGCGTGGCCCTGGGGCGCATGGGGCTCGACCGCAGCGCGGCGGACGTGACCTACGTGGGCGACTCGGAGGTCGACGTGCAGACGGCCCGGGCGTTCGGGTGCCCGTGCGTCTCGTGCACGTGGGGCTTCCGCAGCGTCGACGAGCTTCTCGCCGCCGGCGCCACGACGCTGGTGGACGACGCCGGGGAGCTCGGCCGCGCCCTTCTCGCCGGCGAAAAGTGACCGTCCGCCTACCGACGCGTTACATTTGCGGAACAGTCGAATAACACGGCCGCCGGGCGGCTATATTCGACCTAACGTCCACCGGGTAGTTCGAGAAAGGAACCGCCATGGGTAAGAAGGCAACCGAGGCACTCGACGTCAACTACGAGGACCTGGCAGAGTACCTGCACGTCAACCACTCCGTGTACATGCAGGTCGGCTCTGCCGTCTACTACCTCACCGACGTGAACCACGAGGCATGGCGCGCCCAGGACACCAACCGCCGCAACGACAAGGGCCACTTCGTCGACTGCTCCGAGCTGGTCGACACCGTCGACGAGTTCCTCGCCCTGCCCTTCGTCAACGGCAGGACCATCCGCGACGTCTTCGACGACGCGACCTTCTACGCCTCCGTCAAGGGGCTGAAGGACTAGCGAGAGACGCCAGCCACGCGCCCGCGGGCGCCATCGGGGGGCCGACGCCACGGCGACATGCCGGCGTCGGCCCCCTTCTTGCGGGCGACGGGAGAGGCCCCCGGCGCGGGCGGTGCCGCGGCCGGGGCCTCTGGTGCGTACGGGACGTGCGGGACGGGTCCGAGCACGGGCGGGGCGGTGCCGCGGCCGGGGCCAGGTCCGGGCGAGGGCGCGGGCGCGCTACTCCTCGGCGAGGGCGGCGCGGCCGTAGGCGTCGGCGGCCAGGATCGCGTCGGCGACCTTCTCGGGCGTGACGGAGAACGGCATGTTGTGCAGGGTGTCGTTGTCCGCACACGCGAGGCGGGCGACCTCGAGGACCCTGTCGTAGGTGACGTCCTCGACGCCGAGCTGGCCCAGCGTGACGGGCAGGCCGACCTCGACGCAGAAGTCGAGGACCTCGTAGAGCTCCTCGGCGTCCTCGAGCACGAGCTGGCACAGGGTGCCGAAGGCGACCTTCTCGCCGTGGTAGAAGGCGTGGGTCTCGGACATGGCGGTCAGGCCGTTGTGGATGGCGTGGGCCGCGGCGAGGCCGGCGGACTCGAAGCCGATGCCGGAGAGCAGGGTGTTGGCCTCGATGACCCGCTCGACGGACTCGGTGCAGACGTGCGCCTCGAGGGCGAGCTTGGCCTTGAGGCCCTCGGAGAGCAGGGTCTCGTAGCACAGGCGCGCGAGGGCGACCGCGGCGGCGCCGACCTTGCCGCCGGCGCAGGTGTCGGCCTCGGAGCGCTGGCAGGCGCGGGCCTCGAAGAAGGTGGCGAGGGCGTCGCCCATGCCCGAGACGGGCAGGCGG
>CALCDK010000009.1 GCA_937900605.1 uncultured Olsenella sp. | reverse complement strand
GTTCTCCTTGGCCACGCTGATCATGAGCTTGATGCGGTTGAGCTGGTTGACCTCGGACGCGCCCGGGTCGTAGTCCACCGCGACGATGTTGCTCTCGGGGTGCATCTGGCGCAGGCGCTTGATGACGGACTTGCCCACGACGTGGTTGGGCAGGCACGCGAACGGCTGCGCGCACACGATGTTGGGCGTGCCGCACTCGATGAGGTCGCACATCTCGGCCGTGAGCAGCCAGCCTTCGCCCATGGTGTTGCACAGCGAGAGGATCTTGGAGGCCTTGTCGGCCAGCTCGAAGATGTCCGGGTAGGGCTCGAAGCGCGTGGAGGCCTCGAGCATGCGGTTGATGGGCTCGCGCGCGGCCTCGACGAACTTGATGCCGGCCATGTGCGTGGCGCGGCTCGTCGCCTTGGTGCCCAGCTCGTGGGCGGTGTTGATGGCGTTGGTGAGGCCGAAGAGGAAGAAGTCCACCAGGCCCGGGACGTTGGCCTCGCAGCCCTCCTGCTCGATCACGCGCACGACCTGGTTGTTGGCCGTGGGGTGGAACTTGACGAGGATCTCGCCGACCACGCCGACGCGCGGCTTGGAGCGGTCGTCGGTGAGCGGCAGGGCCTCGAAGGCGTCGACGGCGCGCTGGCACAGGTCGTAGAAGCGCTTGCGCGAGCCGCCCACGAGCACGCCCTTGGCCTCGGCCATCATGCGTCCGAACAGCTCGTCGGCAGAGCCCGGCACGGTCTCGTACGGGCGGCAGCGGTAGAGCAGCTGCATGACGAGGTCACCGAAGAGCAGCGCGTTGAGCGCCTTGAGGATGAGGCCCGGCTTGAGCACGTTGAAGCCGGGGTTGTCCTCGTCCAGGCCGCTCGCGGCGGACAGCGAGATGACGGGCACCTCGGGGTGGCCGGCGTCCTTGAGGGCCTTGCGGATGAGGGCGATGTAGTTGGTGGCGCGGCAGCCGCCGCCGGTCTGCGAGATGAGCACGGCGGTTCTCGACAGGTCGTACTTGCCGGACAGGACCGCCTCCATGATCTGGCCGGTGACCAGGATGGACGGGTAGCAGATATCGTTGTTGACGTACTTGAGGCCCATGTCCACGGCGCCCTGGTCGACGGACGGCAGCAGCACGACGTTGTAGCCCTCGCTGCGCACGAGCGCCTCGATGAGCTCGAAGTGGATCGGGCTCATCTGCGGGGCGAGGATGGTGTAGCCCTCGCGCTGCATCTCCTTGGTGTAGCGGACCTTGGGGAACGCGGCGCTCTTGGTCTCGCGGTAGACCGGGGCGTAGAGCGCGGTGTTGGTGTCGCGGCGGCCCTCGGGGCGGCCCTCGGCGTCGACGACGCCCACGGGCTCGGCCTCGGACAGCTCGCCGGCGGCGGCGCGGCGCTGCACCTCGGCGGCCTGCTCGCCCAGGGCGGCCATGAGCGAGCGCACGCGGATGCGGGCGGCGCCCAGGTTGCTGACCTGGTCGATCTTGAGCACGGTGTAGATCTTGCCGGAGGCCTCGAGGATCTCCTGGACCTGGTCGGTGGTGATGGCGTCGAGGCCGCAGCCGAACGAGAAGAGCTGGATCATGTCCAGGTCGTTGCGGCTGGCCACGAAGCGCGCCGCGCGGTACAGGCGCGAGTGGTACATCCACTGGTCCACGACGCGAATCGGGCGCTCGGGCAGCATCTTGTGGGCCACGCTGTCCTCGGTGAGCACGGCGAAGCCGAAGGAGTGCACCAGCTCGGGGATGGCGTGGTTGATCTCCGGGTCGTTGTGGTACGGGCGGCCGGCCAGCACGATGCCGTGGGCGTGGTGCCCCTCGATCCAGGCAAGGGCTTCGTCGCCCTTGCGGCGCATGGCCTGCTTGAAGTCGAGGTCGGCCTGCCAGGCGTAGTTGACCGCGTCGTCGACCTGGGCGCGGGTGATGTGCTCCCCGCGGAAGCGACCGCGGCCCTTGGCGGCGTCGGCCTCGCGCTGCACCGAAACGACCTCGTACAGGCGGCGCTTGAGCTCGCTCTTCTTGTCATACGGCAGAAACGGGGCCAGGTACTCGACGGACGGGTCGGAGAGCTCGTCCACGTTGAGGCCCAGGGCCTGCGGGTAGCTCATGACGATCGGGCAGTTGTAGTGGTTGGTGGCCGCGGGGTCCTCCTTGCGCTCCCAGCGGATGCAGGGCATCCAGATGAAGTCGGGGTCCTTCTCGAGGAGGTTCATGATGTGGCCGTGGCTCAGCTTGGCCGGGTAGCACGCGCTCTCGGACGGCATGGACTCGATGCCGGCCTCGTAGGTGCGTCCGTTGGTCTGGTCGGAGAGCACCACCGAGAAGCCCAGCCTGGTGAAGAAGGCGTGCCAGAAGGGGTAGTTCTCGTACATGTTGAGCGCGCGGGGGATGCCCACCGTGCCGTGCGGGGCCTCGTCGGGGTCCAGGACCGGGCGGTCGAAGAGCAGGCGGTTCTTGAACTCGAAGAGGTTGGGCGCGTCGTTGCTGGCGCGCTTGGAGCCGCCCGCGCCCCTCTCGCAGCGGTTGCCCGTGATGAAGCGGTGCCCGCCGCCGAAGTCGTTGATGGTGAGCAGGCAGTTGTTGGAGCAGCGTCCGCAGTGGACGTTGGTGTGCCTGACCTGCAGCGCGTCGATGGCGGCGCGGTCGAGCACCGAGGAGGTGCCGTCTGCGCCGGCGCGGTCGCGGGCGAGAAGGGCCGCGCCGTACGCGCCCATGCATCCGGCCACGTCGGGGCGGATGACGTCCTTGCCCGTGAGCTTCTCGAAGGCGCGCAGCGTGGCGTCGGACATGAAGGTGCCGCCCTGGACCACGCAGTTCTCGCCGATCTCGTCGAAGTCGCGCAGCTTGATGACCTTGAACAGGGCGTTCTTGATGACCGAGTAGCTCAGGCCCGCGGCGACGTCGCCGATGGTGGCGCCCTCCTTCTGGGCCTGCTTGACGCGCGAGTTCATGAAGACGGTGCAGCGGCTGCCAAGGTCGACGGGGCTCGTGGCGCGCACGGCGGCCTGCGCGAACTCCTGGACGGTCATGTTCATGGAGACGGCGAAGCTCTCGATGAAGGAGCCGCAGCCCGACGAGCACGCCTCGTTGAGCATGATGTGCTCGATGACGCCGTCCTTGACCTGCAGGCACTTCATGTCCTGGCCGCCAATGTCCAGGATGAACTGGACGTCGGGGACGAAGGCCTTGGCGCCGCGCAGGTGGGCGACCGTCTCGATCTCGCCGGAGTCAGCGCGCAGGGCCTCGATGAGGATCTGCTCGCCGTAGCCGGTGGTTGTCACGTGGCCGATGGTGCAGTCGGCGGGCATGCGGTCGTAGATGCCGTCCATGATGGTGCGGGCGGTGCCCAGCACGTCGCCGTTGTTGTTGCCGTACCAGGTGTGGAGGAGCTCGCCGCCCTCGCCGACGACGGCCGCCTTCATGGTGGTGGAGCCGGCGTCGATGCCCACGAACACGCGGCCGTGGTAGGAGGACAGGTCGCCCTTGGGGACCACCTGGGCGTCGTGGCGCACCTTGAACTCGCGGTACTCGTCCTCGGACGAGAAGAGCGGGTCGAGGCGGGCGACCTCGCTGCCCTGGGTGTCCCTGAGCTGCTCGAGGGACTCGATGACCTGCGCGAACGTCACGCGCTTCTCGGACTCGCCGGCGAGCGCGGCGCCCGTGGCGACGAAGAGGTGCGCGTTGCTCGGCACGATGATGTGCTCGTCGTCGAGCTTGAGCGTGAGGTAGAAGCGGTGGCGCAGCTCCGAGAGGTACTGCAGCGGGCCGCCGAGGAAGGCCACGTGGCCGCGGATGGGGTGGCCGCAGGCGAGGCCCGAGACGGTCTGGTTGGCCACGGCCTGGAAGATGGAGGCGGCGATGTCGGCCGGGGCGGCGCCCTCGTTGAGCAGCGGCTGGACGTCGGACTTGGCGAAGACGCCGCAGCGGCTGGCGATGGGGTGGATCTGCGTGGCGCCCTTGGCGAGCTCGTTGAGGCCCGAGGCGTCGGTGTGCAGCAGGCTGGCCATCTGGTCGATGAACGCGCCCGTGCCGCCGGCGCAGGTGCCGTTCATGCGCTGCTCGATGCCGTTGTCGAAGTAGATGATCTTGGCGTCCTCGCCGCCGAGCTCGATCGCGACGTCGGTCTGCGGGATGAGCGTCTCGACGGCGCGCTTGGAGGCGATGACCTCCTGGACGAACTCGAGGTCGAGCCACTTGGCGAGCAGCATGCCGCCGGAGCCGGTGATGGAGACGCGCATGGGGGCGTCGCCGATGACCTCGCGGGCCTGCGAGAAGAGCTGGCGGGCCGTAGCGCGCACGTCGGTGTGGTGGCGCTCGTAGTTGGCGTAGACGAGGTTGTCGTTGTCGTCGATGACGGCGAGCTTGACGGTGGTGGAGCCCACGTCGATGCCCAGGCGCAGGCTGGCGTGCAAGAAGTCCGTGGGCCTGGCCGGCCTGAGCTCGGCGCCCTCCTGGACGAGCTCCAGGGGCCTGCGGGCGTCCTTCTCGGCGCGCACGGAAGCTGCGGTCTTGTCGGTCATGAGTCCTCCCTAGTGCACAGCGCCGCGAGGGCGAAGCGCGGGACGTCGAGTTCGATGGGGTTGCCGTAGAGGTCGCCGGGCCTGACGAACATGAGGCCCGTCATGAGGCGGGCCATGGTGCCGACGGGCTCGACCATGCCGCCGTCGAGCCAGCGCAGGAGCACGCCGACCTCGGCCGAGATGGCGAACGTGAGGTAGTACTCGAAGATCGGGCCCAGGATGCCCAGCTCAAGGCCCTGTCGGGCGTACGGGGCGATGACGTCGTGGGCCGTGGCCTTGATGCGCTTGGCGAAGGCCGGGTCGCCGCCGTCGCCCAGCAGCGGGCGCAGCCACTCGCCGCGGTCGTGCACCGCCGAGAGGAGCTCGACGGCGCCGGGCGCGGGCTCGCCGTGGTCGATGGCGCGGCGCAGCTCGTCGAGGTTGGACGAGGCAAGCAGCTCGAGCGCGGGGCGAAGCTCGTGGATGGCCTCGTCCTCGATCCGCTCGACGAGGTCCGGGATGTCGCGGAAGTGCGAGTAGAAGGTGCGGCGCGTGAGGCCGGCGCGGCGGGTGACCGCGGTGACGGTGACGCGCGAGAGGTCGCCGACCTCCTCGACCTCCTGGGCGAGGGCGAGGCGCAGGGCCGCGCGGGTGCGCAGGATGCGGCGGTCGGTGGTCGCCGGGGCGGGGCGCGGGGCCGGGGCGGGGTGCGGGGCGGCGATCGGGGCCGGGGCCTCGGTCGAGACGGTGCCGCGGAACGGGACCGTGGCCGGGGCCGGGACGGGCTGCGGGGCGGCGCTCTGGGCCGGGGCGGAGTTCGGGGCTGGGGCGGCGATCGGGGCCGGGGCCTCGGTCGAAACGGTGCCGCGGAACGGGACCGTGGCCGGGGCCGGGGCGGGCTGCGGGGCGGCGCTCTGGGCCGGCGGCGTGCCGGCGAACGGCGCGGAGGCGTCCGTGGCCGTGGCGGCGTCGTGGGCGGGTTCTGGCTGCTGCATGGGAGCGGGTGCCTTTCGACGATATTGCACAGCCTGGGCATTATTGCACACCGTGAGCAATATACTTCCAGCGCACGCCATCTCCACGCACACGCGACGGACGCGGATGCGGGGCGGGTGCGGGGCGGCAGCGGCGTGGCAGCCGGGTGCGCGCCGGGCGGCAGCGGCGTGGCAGCGGGTTGCGCGCGCGGGGCAAGTGCCGAGTGGCAGCGAGGTGCGCGCGAGGCGGATGTGCACCGCACGCGAGATGACGGCCTGCCGCACGCGAGGTGGACGCCCCCTGGCAGCGCGCCCAGGGCCTATCATGTCCGCGACACAAGACGAGCCCGCGCCCCGGCGCGGGGGCACGAGCCCAGGAGGGTCCATGAACAGGCTGGTCACAACAGGAGTCGGCATCGGCCTTGCCGCGGGCGCGCTGGCGCTCGCCCTTGCGGTCCCCGCGCTTCTCGACCGCACGGCCGGGGGCGCCGACGGTCAGGCGGCGCACGCCGCGCATGGGACGGACGACGCCGAGTGGGGCAACGGACTGGCCGGCATCGAGGTCCTGGACCAGGCCGCCTCGGCCGACGGGTCCCGTGACGCCGCGGCCGCCGAGCCCGGGTCCGCCGAGGAGGACGTGACCTTCGCCACCGAGGCGGGCCTCGAGGTGAGCGGACCCGCGTCGCTGCGGGGCTCCGACGAGGTCGCCGCGCTCGAGCGCGCGCTCGCCGGCCTGGAGGCGGGCGGGCACGATGCGGGGCTCGTACTTCTCGACCTGCACACCGGAAGGCGGGCCGAGTACGGGGCCGACGTCCAGCGCTACCCCGCCAGCTGCGCGAAGGCCCTGTTCTGCTGCGCGCTGGTGCAGCGCGACGGCTGGTCGGAGGAGGCCGCGCCCACGATCGAGAGCTGCCTGGTCGACTCGTCAAACGAGGCGTACGAGGCGCTCGTCTCCCCCGCCGGCGGGTGCTCGCTGCTCTCGGCGTGGCTGGGCGAGGCGGGCGCGCCCGAGGCCGCCGAGAACGCCCGCGCGCACTGGTACCCGATGATGAGCGCGCGCGAGCTGGCAGCCGCCTGGCAGTCCGTGTGCGGCTTCGTGGCATCCGACCGGCCGGGCGCGACGGAGCTCGCGCGGACGCTCGCGCGCACGGGCTTCTCGCCCATCGCGTCGGCGCTGCGAGACGAGTGCCCGGTCCTGAGCAAGCCCGGCTGGTACCCCGCCGACGAGACGGGCCTCGCGTCCAGCAACGACGCCGGCATCGTCGTCGCCGAGTCCGGGCCCTACGTGCTCGTGGTCATGAGCGACCGCGGCGCCGACCTGGACTCGCTGGTCCCGGTGGTCACCGCGGCCGACGCGCTGCACGAGGCACTGGTGGCGTAGCCGCCGCAGGGGCGCCGGCTGCGGCGCCGACGCCGGACGCGACCGGGCCGCAGCGCCGGTACGAGGCGGCGGCACGGCCGGTCGGACGCGGCCGGGCCGTCGAGCGCCGGACGGGGCCGGGCCGCGTCGGTTGCGGCCGGGGCGACGTCGCCGGCCGCGCCAGCCGACAGCGAACCGCGCGACAGCTCCATGACGGTCAGCGCGATGCCGACCGCCGCCCCTCCGAACGCGACGAGGTCCATCACCGCGATCGAGTTGAGCTGCATCGTGAGCACGCGCATCGTCGCGCGTCGGAACCCCTCGGCCTCGCGCGCCATGCGCTCCTGGCACATGCCGTCCACCTGGTACGCCTTGAGGGCCACGAGGCCCTGGAGGTTCTCGAGGAACGTGTCGCCGAGCTCGGCGTACTGGCCCCAGTAGCGCCCGAGCAGCCGCTTGGCCCAGGCCTGGACCGCCGCAATCGCCAGCGGGATGAGCGGCGCGCAGGCGAGAAGCGCCACGGCGGGCGGCAGGCTCATGGGCGCGATGACGGCGAACAGCGTCACCGGCGCGAGCACGGCGTAAACGAGCTGCGGCAGGTAGCTGGCAAAGTAGGTCTCGAGCTGCTCGACGCCCTCGGTCGCCATCTGGACGACCTCGGAGCTGGGCGCGACCTCGCGGTAGCCCGGCCCCAGGCGCAGCAGCTTGCGGTAGATGCGCATCCTGAGCTCGCGCTTCACCGCGCGAAACGAGCGATACGCCGCGCGGCTGCGCACGACCAAGCCGGCCAGGCGCACCACGGCCGCGACGGCGGCGGCGAGAAGCACCCGCAGCACCGCGGCCCGCACGGTCGCGGCCCCGACGCCGGAAGGGGCGCCCCGAGGACCCCGCTTGCCGCCAGGACCAGCGCGACGTTGGCCACGAGGTCGGCCCACTGGGCGGCCACGCTCAGCGCGACCCATCGGCCCACCCGCAGCACCGCCCCCAACAGACGCCTGTCTATCATCATGCGACGCTCCTCCCTCCCCCGCCGCCGCACGACGGGCCCCGCCTCCCCCGCCGCCGCGCGACGGGCAGCCTTCCGCACGGGCATGGTCGCGCGCCGCCTCCGAGCGTGCGCCGCGACATGCCGTCCCCATAAGGAGTTAGCCTTGGTTGACTGTACAGAGGTTAACCTAGGCTAACTTGTACGGCATGACCGATTCGCGGATTTATCCGCAGATTGGGCGAGAAGCGCGTCGCCGCAGGACCGCTGCAGAGATTCTCGGAGGAACAGGGCGCCCGCCGGGGACCGCCCCCGTCAAGCCGCAGCCCCCACCGGGCCGCATCCCCCGCTGGTCCGCATCCCCCGCTGGTCCGCATCCCCTGCCATGCCCTCGATTCCCCGCCCAAATGACCTTGCGGCGCGATTCAGGTATGTGCTGTGAACAAAACCGCGCCGTTTGTGCACCCATCAGGGCCAATCGAAGCCCAGAGCCAACGAGCAGCTAGCGTTTACGCAGGTCACATAGGTAGAGACTGCACGACGGCGCAGCCCGCGACGAGCGCCGTGCGCAAACGTCGCGTATTTGCTCACAGGTACCCCCGTCCGGACGCCCCAGGAGGCGATAAGCGCGTCACCGCAGGTACACGTCGCCCGCATCGCACGCGTCACCGCAGGTACACGCCGCCCGCATCGCACGCGTCACCGCAGGTAGACGAGGACACGCCCCCGAGACATGGGAGGCCCCCGTGCGAGGAGGCGCACGGGGGCCAGGAGAGAGGGGCGACCCACAGGGAGGGTCGCAACCGGGGTTGTCGTTCACGCGGCGAGAAGCGCGCGGGCCGCAATGCGAGCAGCGCACGCGGGCCAGGGGTCGGGGCCCGCCGCCCACCTACCGCGGCGCGGGCCAGGGGTCGGGGCCCGCCGCCCACCTGCCGCGAGACGCGCCACCCGAGGCCGGGGCACGCAGCCCCGGCCTCGCGGGCGAGCGAGGAGCTACTCGTTGTCGCCGGCGGTCATCTGGGTGGCGCTCACGGCGTCGTCGGCGTCGGAGGCGTCACGCCACTTCCAGTCGGTGAACGCGGGGTGGTCGTAGCCGTTCTCGACGGCGAACTCGAAGGCCTCGACGCGGAAGCGCTCCCACTCGTCGATCTTCTCGGCCCACCTCTGCGCGTCGACCATGCGCAGGGCGTCGGCGGCAAGGGCCCAGCGATCCATGTCGTTGAGGCGCAGCATGTCGAACGGCGTGGTCGTGGAGCCCTGCTCCTGGTAGCCGTGGACGTTGAAGTTGTCGTGGCCCGGGCGGTCCCAGATGAGGCGGCGCACGGTGCCCGGGTACGCGTGGAACGCGAAGAGCACCGGCAGGTCCTCGCCGAAGAGCTCGACGAAGCGCTCGTCGCTCATGGCCTCGTCGTTCTCGCAGACGTTCTGTATCTTGAGCAGGTCGACCACGTTGACCAGGCGGACCTTGACGCCCAGGCCGTCGAGGAGGTCGAGGGCGGCCATGGCCTCGCCGGTCGGGACGTCGCCGCAGCAGGCCAGGACCACGTCGGGACGCTCGCCCTCGGCGGTGTTGGAGGCCCACTTCCACTCCGCGGCGCCCTCGGCCAGCTCGGCGCGGGCCTCGTCGAGCGTCAGCCACGTGGGGGCGGGCTGCTTGCCGGCGAAGATGCCGTTCACGCAGTTGGTGGACGCGTACGCGCGCTCGGCGACGGCCAGCAGCATGTTGGCGTCGGCCGGGTAGTAGACGTTCACGACGTGGTCGTTGTTGAACGACTTGTTGAGCAGCACGTCGACGAAGCCGGGGTCCTGGTGCGAGAAGCCGTTGTGGTCCTGGCGCCAGACGTGGCTCGAAAGCAGCAGGTTGAGGCCGGAGATCGGCTTGCGCCAGGAGATGTGGCGCACGGTGGCCTCGAGCCACTTGCAGTGCTGGTTGACCATGGAGTCGACGATGTGGACGAAGCTCTCGTAGCTCGACCACAGGCCGTTGCGACCGGTCAGCAGGTAGCCCTCGAGAAGGCCCTCGCACTGGTGCTCGGAGAGCTGCTCGATGACGTTGCCCACCGGCGCGAGGTGCTCGTCGTTGGCGGGGTCGTCGTACATGCCGGGGCCGAACCACTGCTTGTCCGTCACCTGGTAGGACGGCTGCAGGCGGTTGGAGGCCGTCTCGTCCGGGCCGAAGATGCGGAAGCGGTCGCGGTTGCGGTTGATGAGGCGCGCGGTGTACTCGCCCAGGACGCGGGTGGCCTCCGTGGCGCCGAAGCCGTGGCCGTGGCCCTCGACGTCGACCTCGAAGTCGCGGGCGTCCGGCAGGTCGAGAAGGTCCTTCTCGCGGACGACTCCGCCGTTGGCGTTGGGGTTGGCGCCCAGTCGCAGGTCGCCCTGGGGCATCCAGGACGTGACCTCGGGACGGATGGCGCCCCTCTCGTCGAAGAGCTCCTCGGGGCGGTAGGACTCGAGCCAGCCGCGCAGGACCTCGAAGTGCTCCTGGGTGTCGCGGGCGGAGGCCAGCGGGACCTGGTGCGCGCGCCAGGAGCCCTCGGTCTTCTTGCCGTCGATCTGCTTGGGGCAGGTCCAGCCCTTGGGGGTGCGGAAGACGATCATGGGGTAGAACGGGCGGGAGGCCTCGCCGGCGGCCGCGCGGCGCTTGATGTCGCAGATCTCGTCGAAGACGGCCTCGAGCAGGGCGGCGAAGCGGCGGTGGACCGAGGAGACGTCCTCGTCGTCGAAGCCGGCGACGAAGTTGTACGGGTGGTAGCCCATGCCGCGGAAGAACTCGTCGCGCTCGGCGTCCGAGATGCGGGCCAGGATCGTCGGGTTGGCGATCTTGTAGCCGTTGAGGTGCAGGATCGGCAGGACGATGCCGTCGGTCAGCGGGTCCATGAACTTGTTGGTCTGCCAGGACGTGGCCAGCGGGCCGGTCTCCGCCTCGCCGTCGCCGACGACGGCCACCGCGAGCAGGCTGGGGTTGTCGAGCACGGCGCCGTAGGCGTGCGAGAGGGTGTAGCCCAGCTCGCCGCCCTCGTGGATGGAGCCGGGGGTCTCGGGCGCGTAGTGGCTGGGGATGCCGCCGGGGTAGGAGAACTGGCGGAAGAAGCGCTGCAGGCCGGGGCGCACCTCGCGGTACGTGCCGTCGAGCAGCGACTGCGCGGTGCCGGCCGGGCCGCCGTGGCCCGGGCCCATGAGGAAGACGGCGTTCTGGCCGTGGTCCGCGATGAGGCGGTTCACGTGGCCGAAGAGGAAGTTGATGCCCGGCGTGGTGCCCCAGTGGCCCACGAGGCGGTGCTTGACGTCCTCGCGCGAGAAGCCCTCGCGCATGAGGGGGTTGCTGCGCAGGTAGATCTGGCCCACGGAAAGGTAGTTGGACGCTCGCCAGTAGCGGTCGACCCCCTTGAGCTCCACCTCGCTGACGGGGCCTTCGAGCTTCTTCCAGGGCGTGCCGATGACGGGACTTGCCATGATGCTCCTCTCGGTGCGGTGTAGTGGTTCCGCGACGCGGGTCCTTCCGCGGCGCGGGCGTGGGCGGGACGTGCCGCGCCCCACCGTGCCTCATCGCATGCGGTGCCGGGCGCTCGCCGTGGAGTATACGTTGGTAAAACGCTTTAGCAACCGAGAATCGCTTGGGTAATTCGATTTATCCAGATTTCGTGAAGAGACGGCCGAGAAGCGCCGGGCGCGACGCGAAGCGGCCGTGGCGGCTGCAGGGCCGGGCGCGGCGCGAGCGGCGGCTGCGG
>CALCDK010000008.1 GCA_937900605.1 uncultured Olsenella sp. | reverse complement strand
GACGGTGTACCAGCCGGTCCACAGGTGCCCGTCGTCGCGGTCGAGACGGTAGCGCCTGCCTCCGAGATAGAGCCAGCCACGGACGATGGAGCCATCGCCGTTGGCGTAGTACCAGACGCCGTCGACGGTGTACCAGCCGGTCCACAGGTGCCCGTCGTCGCGGTCGAGACGGTAGCGCCTGTCGCCTAGGTCGAGCCAACCCTGCCTGCAGGCACCTGAGGTCGGATCGAGCCAATACGTGCGGCCGCCCTCGTAGAACCATCCGTCAGTCGGGCGCACCAGGGCGCCGGACGGCTCGGCGAAGTACCAGACGCCGTCGACGGTGTACCAACCGGTCCAGAGGTGGCCGTCATTGATGTCGAGCCTGTAGCGCACACCACCGAGGTCGAGCCATCCCTGCCTGCAGGCACCCGTTGCCGGGTCGAGCCAGTAGGTCCTCCCGCGCTCGACGAACCAGCCGCCGGTCGGGCGCACCAGGGCGCCGGACGGGTCGGAGTAGTACCACACGCCGCCCACCGTGTACCAGCCGGTCCACATGTGGCCGTCGTCGCGGTCCAGGCGGTAGCGCCTGTCGCCGTCGTCGAACCATCCGCGGACCTGGGCGCCGGAGGGCTGTGCGTAGTACCAGGCGCCGTCGACCACGAACCAGCCGGTGAGCATGCGGCCGTCGGTGCGGTCGAAGAAGTAGCGGGCCCCGTCGATGTCGGTCCAGCCGCGGACGCGGTCGAAGCCCGCGGGGTCGTAGTAGCACATGATGCCAGCGGGGTCCACGAGGAAGCCGGTCTGCTGGACGCCCTGCGCGTCAGAGAGGTACCACTCCCCGTCCACGGTGTACCAGCCGCACCAGAGGTGGCCGTCGTCGCGGTCCAGGCGGTAGCGCCTGCCGCCCTCTACGGCCCAGCCGCGCACCATGAGCGCGTCGGAGGGCGAATAGTAGCGCACCGCGCCGTCAGGGCAGGTGAGGAAGCCGGTCTGGATGGCGCCGGAGGCGTCGGCCAGGTACCAGTCGCCGCCCACGGTGAACCAGCCGGTCCACATGTGGCCGTCGTCGATGTCGAGGCGGTAGCGCCTGCCGTCGACGACCACCCATCCGCGGACCAGCTTGCCCGACGCGTCGAAGTAGTACCACTGGCCACCGATCAGCGCCCAGCCGGGCTGGGAGGTCTCGGGGGCGTGCAGGGGCGTGAAGGCGTTGAGGTCCACGGCGCCGCGGATGCCCGGCACGCTGCCCCTCTCGCTGTACTGCCAGCCGTGGAAGGAGGGGCGGTACGGGTTTGAGAAGTCCAGGCGGTAGTTGTACTGGGCCACCCAGGAGGTGCGGCGCCAGATGGACTCCGCGTTGAGCGGGCCCTGGAGGTAGCTCGTGTAGCTGTAGACGCTCACATCGGAGATGCCGCGCGACGCCATGGCCGAGAAGAACGCGTCGACGATGCCCTCGTAGGCCTTGGGCGAGGCGGGCGGCGTGTGGCCCGTCCACGTCCAGTTCTCGAGGTCGTAGTAGTACGGCAGCGTGGGGCGCGCGCCGAGGCGGGCGCAGACCTCGGCGACCCACTCCCCCTCCCTGCGGGCGAAGTCGGCGTCGTACGCGTAGCTGTAGAGGTAGACGCCGTACGGGATGCCGAGGCGGTTGCACTCGGCGATGTTGCGCGCGGCGAAGCGGTCCTCGTTGCCCACGCCGTAGCCCACGCGGATGATGGCGGCGTCGACGCCGGAGTCCCTCACGGCCTGCCAGTCGATGACGCCCTGGTGCTCCGAAACGTCGATCACGTTGGCGGCGTCGGCCAGGAAGAGCGTGCCGTCGCCGTTGTAGAACGAGTCGCCCTGCCAGTACGGGGCGCTCACGTAGGCGCGAGGCTCGTCGAGCGAGGCCATCTCGACCGGGTCGGGCATGCCCTGGCAGTGCTCCTGGGCGAAGTCGACCAGCTCCTCGTAGTCGTCGGCGAGGGCCGTCGTCGGGGCCGCAAGCGGTGCTGCGGCCAGCGCGGCCAGGGCGAGGAGCCCGGCGAGAAGCGCGTGACGGGCGCGGCGGCCGGTCGTGGGTCGGTTGTGGGTCATGCACCCTCCCTCGGGGGTCAGCGGTGCGCCGTGGGCCCAAGGACCCACGGCGCGGGCCGCGTCTCTATCGGTCGGACTGCGGGGGAAGTCGGTCGAAGCCAGCCCGCAGCAGCTCGAAGGAGCCGTCGTGCCAGGCGTAGACGGCCGGGGCGTGCTCGATGAAGAAGCCGGGCGTGAAGCTCATGGAATACGCGCCGGCGAAGCGCACGAGGACGAGGTCGCCCTCGCGCAGCTCAGGCTGGTCCTCCAGAAGGCACAGGCGGTCGCTCTCCATGCAGGTGAAGCCGCACAGCTCCTGCGCGGAGTGCGTCTGCTCCGAGGACGAGAAGAGCTCCAGCGGGTAGGAGGTCTTCTTCATCTCGTGGTCGATGTCGAGGCGCGAAAGCTCGCTCACCACGAAGCGCATGCCGCGCACGTCCTTGGCGTCCACGACGCGTCCGACGTAGTAGCCCGGGGTGCACACCACCGCGCCGCCGGGCTCGACGAACAGGCGCACGCGCGAGGAGTCGAGGAAGCCGAGCTCCTCGGCGAAGACCTGGGCGTACTCCTCGTAGCGGCCCTCGTTGCGCTTGCCGCCACCGTAGTAGCCGCCGCCCATGTCGACGTAGTCGAGGTCGGCCTCCATGCCGTTCTCGCGGATGATGCGCGCGGCGTGACGGGCCAGGACGCGATAGGCCTCGGGCTTGCGACCGTAGGTGGTGACGTGCATGTGCAGGCCGCAGACGCTCACGCCGGGCATGGCGCGCAGCACCTCGATGGCGCGCGCGAGGTCACCGTCCTCGTAGCAGAAGCCGAAGCGGCCGGGCTGGTCGCCGCCGATGGTCTGGCCCGGGCAGAAGCGCTCGAGGTCGATGTTGGCCCTGACGCCCACGCGGATGTCGCGCAAGCCCTCCTCGGCAAGCTCGCCGACCCAGCGCAGCTCGCGGCGGGAGTCGAGGTTGACGACGGAGCCGTTGAGGATGGCGTAGCGCAGCCACTCACGGCCCTTGACGGGGCCGTTGAAGATGATGCGCTCCGGCGAGAAGCCCCGGTCGAGCGCGAGCGCGTACTCGTCGTCCGAGACGACCTCGGCGAAGCAGCCGCACGCGCGGGCGCGGTCGAGAATCCACGGGAACGGGTTGGTCTTGACCGAGTAGCCGACCCACGCGAGCGGGCCCCACGCGTCACGCAGGGCGCGGCCGAAGTCGCGGAAGTTGGCGTCAAGCTCGACCTGGTCGAAGACGAAGCAGGGCGTCGCGAGGCCCTCGAGCTGCTCCTTGGTGAACACGGTCTAGGAGTCCTTCCTGTCACGATACGCGGAGGAGTCGCCGTAGCGGTCGGCGAAGAACTCGCCGAAGCGGTCGAGCTCCATCTCGCGACGATAGTCCTCGAAGAGCTCGCGGGGACCGTACTTGGGCTCGTAGCCGAGGTTCGCGCGGGCCTTGTCGACGTTCATGAAGTAGTTGACGCAGTCGTGCTTGTCGGGCCGGTAGACCTTGGAGGAGGTCGCGTCCGGGCCGCCGAAGACGTCGATGATGGTGGAGACCAGCTCGTCGAGCGAGGTCATGCGGCCGGTGCCCACGTTGTACATGCCGCCCTTGTCGGCGTCGGCGAACAGCTCGCACCAGACCATCTGGCAGAAGTCCTTGACGTAGATGAGGTCCATGCCCTTGGTGGGGTCGCCCCAGACCTCGAGGTCCTGGCCGTCCATGGCGCGACGGATCATGAGGCGGTAGGAGCTGGTGGCCGGCCGTCCGTCGTGGTAGAGCGTCTTGCTCTCGGGCATGTAGCAGTAGATGTTGGGCAGGCGCAGGCCGAAGAAGGCGATGCCGTGCTCGGCCTCGTAGTTGCGGCAGAGGTCCTCGGCGGCGCACTTGGTGATGGCGTAGACGCTGTGGTCGCCGGACATGGGGACGCGGCGCGGCATGTCGTCGAGCAGCTCGACGCGCTCGCCGAAGTAGCCGTCGTAGTCCGAGATCGTCTGGGTGTAGACGATCCTGCCGGCCCCGGAGGTGCGGGCGTACTCGAGCACGTTGAGGGTGCCCATGACGTTGGAGCTGACGTAGGCGCGCGGGTCGTAGCCCTCCATGTAGGCGGGCAGGGCGCCGGCGAAGTGGACCACGGCGTAGACGCCCTCGGCGGGAAGCGCCGAGAAGGACGCCGGGTCGTCGATGTCGACCTGCGCGTAGCTCACGCGGCCGGGGTACTTGTGCTCGAAGAACGAGACGCGGCGGCGGCCGCACGCGACGACCTCCCAGCCCTCGGGCAGGTTGGCGGCGAGGTGGTCGACGGTGTAGAGGCCCAGGGTGCCCGTGGCCCCAAAGACGACGATGCGCTTGCTGCTCACTTCGATCTCTCCCATCGGTCGGACGCTGCTAGATGCTCAGTGCGTAGATGGCGATGCCGCCGACGATCAGGGCCAGGGCCAGCGCCTTGCGGCGATCGATCCTCTCCCCGAAGATGACGACGCCGAAGAATGTGACGTAGATGTAGCTGGTGGCCTCGAGGATGGGGCCCAGCGAGAGGGGCACCACCTTGTACGAGACGATGGTCAGCATGGTCGCGCACACGAAGATCGCGTACGCGAAGACGACCCGCAGGTTGAGGTACTCGCGGAGGACCGAGTCGTACGTGCGCATCGCGGCCTTCTTGAGGAGGACCTGCGACACGGCGCTGATGAAGACGCCGAACAGGTAGATGCCGGCGTAGACGAGGAGCTCGGTGCTCATCGGGCATCGCCCCCGTCCGTCTCGTCCTGTGCGGCCGGCTCGGCGGGACCGTCGTCGGCGGTCGAGTAGAGCACGACGCCCACGATGACGACGACGGCGCCCACGACCATGCCCAGGGTGACGCGCTCGTGGAACACCACGGCACCCCAGACGATGCCCCAGACCACCGTGGCGGCCTTGTTGGCGAAGGCGACCGAGAGGGGCAGGCGCTTGATGACCTGCTGCCAGACGATCGCGTAGATGCCCAGGATGACGAGCATGCCGCCGTACAGGCCGACGAACGCCGGGCTCAGGAAGGGCTGGCCGGACGCGAGCTTGCTGAAGATCCCGGAGAGGGAGTAGACGAGCAGCAGGACGTGCAGGGCGACGAAGACGCCAGCCCTCCCGCCGCGTGCCTTGGGCTTGTCGGACAAGGGCTAGACCTCCTCGTATGCGCCAAGCTCGCTGTGGTAGAGCAGGTCAGTGCCGTCGGCGCGGCGGACGTGGATGGTGTCGTAGAGGCGCTGGGTGAGCTCGTCGAGCCGCTCGTAGGAGTCGCAAGTCAGGTAGACCCTGACGACGTAGGGCTTGTCGCCCACGCCGTGGCAGATGCGCTCGCCCTCGGAGTAGTACGAGTGGACCTCGCTCACCTCGGGCAGGGCGCGGGCCTCGTCGAGGCCCTCGATGGAGTCGATGAGGTCCTCGTGGCCGTGGAAGTACAGGCCGCAGCTCACGCGGTGCAGGCTGGGGTCGTGGTCGGCGAGAAGCGCGCGCACGGCGTCGCGGTCGTAGGCCCAGTCGAGCAGGATCTGCTCGACGCTCACGTCGCCGGCGAGCTCGAGCAGCTCGTGCTCGTAGCCGAAGATGCGGCCGGCGCACTCGCAGACCTGGATGCCGCGGTCGGGCGACCAGAAGAACTGCATGCACAGGGGGCCGTTCTCCATGCCGACGTAGCGGGCGACCCTGGAGACGATCTGGCGCGCCTCCTCGATGACCTGCGAGGTGAGGCGGCTGGGGTAGACGATGCGGCTGACGTGGGGCGTGGTGCCCTCGACCTCGTGGGACTTCTCGCGGTCGGCGACCTCGAGGACCACGGGCTCGCCGTCGACGACCCAGTTCATCATGTTGAACTCGTGGCCGTCGTTGTACTCCTCCGCAAGGATGTAGTCGGCGTCGGAGTAGGACGACGTCTCCTCGAAGCAGGCCGCGACGCCCTCGGGGCCGTCGATGACGTGGATGCCGTGGGAGCCGTAGGCGTCAGCGGGCTTGACCACGCACGGGAACCTGAGTCCGGCGAGGTCGGCGGCCGCGGTGTCGCGGCGGACCTTGGCCGAGGCGGGGTACGGCACGCCCAGCTCGTCGAACATGGCCTTCATCTGGACCTTGTCGCGCAGGAAGCGCAGGTGCTCGGAGTCGAGGTAGGCGGGAAGGCCGGCCTTCTCGGCGATGGCGACGAGGTTCTCGGCCAGGACGTCGGAGAAGGACGAGACGATGGCGTCGGCGCCCTCCTCGCGGCACCTGTGGGCGATGGCGTCGGTGTCGCGCACGTCGATGGTGTAGGCCCTGTCGGCGATGCGCTTGGCGGGGCCGTCCTCGTAGCCGTCGCAGACGATGACGTAGATGCCGCGGTCCTGGGCCATGCGGACGAGCTGGACGAACTCGTCCATGGAGCCCAGGACGACGAGGCGGTGGCTAGTGCTGCTCATGGGAACCCCATTCATCATCGATGGCCTCCTTGACGACGTACTGCGGGGCGCGGCTCACCGTCATGGTGAGGCGGCCGAGGTACTCGCCGATGAGACCGAGGAAGCCGATCACGATACCGGAGCACAGGATGATGGCGACCATCACCGAGCTCCAGCCCATCTGGATGCCGGGGTCCATGAGCTTCCGCACGACGAGCACGATGGCCCAGACGAAGCCGAGCAGGCTCAGCACCGCGCCCGCCACGGAGGCGAAGCGCAGCGGGACCATCGAGAAGTTCAGGACGTTGGACCACAGCCTGACGAGGCTCTTGAGGGTGTAGCCGGACTGGCCCACCTCGCGGTCGAAGTGCTCGACCTCGACGTTGCACATGTTGTGCGTGGCGCGGAACATCAGGCCCTGGACGTAGACGTAGGGGCCGTCGTACTTGACCATCTCGTCGCTGACGAAGCGGCGCATGACGAAGAAGTTGCTGGCCTCGATGTCCTTGGGGCGCGCGGTGAGCACGCGCATGGTCCAGAGCGTGAAGTCGGAGCCCAGGCGGCGCCACCAGGCCTCCCTGTGCTGGGGGTACTTGGCGAAGACGACGTCGTGGTCGCCCTCCTCCATCTTCTCCAGGAGGATGCGGCACTGGGAGGGATGGCTCTGCATGTCGTCGTCCATGAGCATGACGTAGTCGCCGTGGACGTGGCGCAGGCCCGCGATGATCGCGCTGTGCTGGCCGAAGTTCTTGGCGAAGTTGACGCCGCAGACACAGGGGTCCTCGTCGCACAGCTGGCGGATCTGGTCGAAGGTGCCGTCCGTGGAGCCGTCGTTGACGAGGACGAACTCGTAGCGGTAGCCCAAATCAACCAGGACGTCGCGCGTCATGGTCACGACCTTGCGGATCGTCCTCTCGGAGTAGTAGCAGGGAATGACGACCGAGACGAGCCTCGCGTCGTCGCGGACGAGGCTAGGCACGGGCATAGAACTCCCTCACGAGCGAGATGACCAGGTCGCGGTCCTCCTGGGAGAGGCCGTAGTACATGGGGAGGCGCACCAGGCGGTCGGAGTCGGCCGTGGTGTGGACGTCCTCGCCGTCGAAGCGGCCGTAGCGCAGGCCGGCAGGCGACGAGTGCAGCGGCACGTAGTGGAAGCCCGCCGAGACGCCGTGCTCCTTGAGGTACGCGATGAGTGCGCCGCGCTCCTCGAGCGAGCGGCACTTGAGGTAGAACATGTGCGCGTTGTGCGCGCAGCCCTCGGGCACGACGGGGAGCTCGACCAGGCCCTGCTCGGCGAGGGGCGCAAGGCCCTCGCGGTAGGCGGCCCAGGAGGCGAGGCGGTCGTCGTTGATCTTGTCGGCGCACTCGAGCTGGCCCCAGAGGTAGGCGGCGTTCATGTCGCTGGGCAGGTAGCTGCTGCCGTACTCCTCCCAGGTGTACTTGTCCACCTGGCCGCGCAGGAAGCGCTGGCGGTTGGTGCCCTTCTCGCGGATGATCTCGGCGCGCTCGACGTACCTCTCGTCGTTGATGACGATGGCGCCGCCCTCCCCCATCGAGTAGTTCTTGGTCTCGTGGAAGGAGTAGCAGCCGAAGTCGCCGATGGTGCCGAGCGCGCGGCCCTTGTAGGTGCTCATGACGCCCTGGGCGGCGTCCTCGACCACGAGCAGGCCGTGGCGGCGGGCGATGTCCATGATGGCGTCCATCTCGCAGGCGACGCCGGCGTAGTGGACCGGGACGATGACGCGGGTGCGCTCGGTGATGGCCGCCTCGATCTTGGTCTCGTCGATGTTCATGGTGTCGGGGCGGACGTCAACGAAGACGAGCCTGGCGCCCACCAGGACGAAGGCGGTCGCGGTGGTGGAGAAGGTGAAACTGGGCAGGATGACCTCGTCGCCGGGCCGGATGTCGCACAGCAGCGCGGCCATCTCGAGGGCGGTGGTGCCGCTGGTGGTCAGCAGGACCTTGTGGGCGCCGAAGCGCTCCTCCATCCACTGGCTACAGCGCCTGGTGAAGGGACCGTCGCCGCAGATCTTACGGTTGTCCTCGACGGCTTCGCGGACGTATCCGAGCTCGGTGCCGACATAGGGCGGGACGTTGAACTGAACCATGTGGGGAATCTCCTAGGAAAGGACCTTGCGGTTTGCGTACATGCTCTCGAAGTACTCCTGGTAGGCACCGGAGGTGACGTGGTCGACCCACTCCTGGTGGTCGAGGTACCAGCGGATGGTCCTGGCGATGCCGACCTCGAAGGTGGTCTCGGGCTCCCAGCCGAGCTCGTCGCGGATCTTGTCCGGCGCGATGCCGTAGCGGCGGTCGTGGCCCTTGCGGTCCTCGACGTGGCGCACCAGGGACATGTCGATGGCGGGGTCGCCCAGGGCCTCGGAGAGCTCGGAGACGATGCGCTCGACGATGTACATGTTGCTGCGCTCGTTGTGGCCGCCGACGTTGTAGACCTCGCCGACGCGACCGTGCTCGAGCACGAGGTCGATGGCCTTGCAGTGGTCCTCGACGTAGAGCCAGTCGCGCACGTTGAGGCCGTCGCCGTAGACGGGCAGCGGCTCATGGGCGCGGGCGTTGTGGATCATGAGCGGGATGAGCTTCTCCGGGAACTGATACGGGCCGTAGTTGTTGGAGCAGCGCGTGATGTTGACGGGCAGGCCGTAGGTGTCGGCGTAGGCGCGCACGAAGTGGTCCGCGGCGGTCTTGGAGGCCGAGTAGGGGCTGTGCGGCTGCAGCGGCGTGTCCTCGCGGAAGAAGGTGTCCGGCTCGTCGAGCGAGAGGGTGCCGTAGACCTCGTCCGTGGAGACCTGCAGGTACTTGTGGTCGCCGGGGCTCTCGGGACCCATCCACGCCCCGCGCACGGCGTCGAGCAGCGCGATGGTGCCCAGCACGTTGGTGTCGGCGAAGACGCCGGGGTTCTCGATGGAGCGGTCGACGTGGGACTCGGCGGCGAAGTTCACGACGTAGTCGGGGTCGTGCTCGGCCACGAGCTCGCGCATGCGGTCGCGGTCGCGGATGTCGGCGCGCACGAAGGCGTGGCGCGGGTCGTCCGCGACGGACGCGAGGTTCTCCAGGTTGCCGGCGTAGGTGAGCGCGTCGACGTTGACGACGCGCACGTCCTCGTGGTGAGAGAGGACATAGAGCACGAAGTTGCTTCCGATGAAGCCCGCGCCTCCGGTCACCAGATAGGTCTTCATGTGCAGTGGCTCCTTCCGGGGGCTAGGCCCTGTCGGCGATTCGCTTGAGGTACTTGCCGTACTCGGACTTCTCGCAGCGCCTGGCGGCGCGCAGGACGTCCTCGCGGCCGATCCAGCCGCGGTTGAACGCGATCTCCTCGAGGGCGGCGATCTTGACGCCCTGGCGCTTCTCGACCACGCGGATGAACTCGCTGGCGTCGTAGAGCGAGTCCACGGTACCGGTGTCGAACCACGCGAAGCCGCGACCCAGCGTGGTGACGTTGAGCTCGCCCCTCTCGAGATAGATGCGGTTGAGGTCGGTGATCTCGAGCTCGCCGCGCGGCGAGGGCGAGAGGGTCTTGGCGTACTCGCACACGTGGCTGTCGTAGAAGTACAGGCCGGTCACGCAGTAGTTGGACTTGGGGTGCTCGGGCTTCTCCTCGATGGAGAGGGCGCGGCCCTGGGCGTCGAACTCGACGACGCCGAAGCGCTCGGGGTCCTCGACGTAGTAGCCGAAGACGGTG
>CALCDK010000007.1 GCA_937900605.1 uncultured Olsenella sp. | reverse complement strand
GGAAGCCGGTAGGCTGAACCTTGTGACCCATGCTTTCCCTACGCCTCCTTTCGGGGAGCGACGACGACGGTGATGTGACTCATGCGCTTGTTGATGCGAGAGGCAGAGCCCTTGGCGCGAGGACGGATGCGCTTGAGCGTGGGGCCCTCGTCGACGTAGGCGAGCTTGACGAAGAGGTCGTCGCCGCGCAGGCCGTTGTTGTTCTCGGCGTTGGCGATCGCGGAGCGCAGGACCTTGGAGACGTCCTCGGAGGCGGCGCGGGTCGAGAACTGCAGGACCTCGAGGGCCTTGGCCACGGGGAGGTTGCGAATCAGCGAGACGACGGCACGGGCCTTGCGAGGGGCGACGCGAACGTACTTGGCGGTCGCGCGGACCTCGTTGGTGTTGTTGTTAGCCATTTACTTACACTCCCCTAGTTGGCCTTGTGACCGCGGAAGGTGCGGGTGGGCGAGAACTCGCCCAGCTTGTGACCGACCATGGACTCGGTGACGTACACGGGCACGTGCTTGCGGCCGTCGTGGACGGCGATCGTGTGACCAACCATCTCGGGGAAGATGGTCGAGGAGCGCGACCAGGTCTTGATGACCTCCTTCGTGCCGGCCTCGTTCTGAGCGGCGACACGCGCGAGGAGGCGAGTCTCCACGAACGGGCCCTTCTTGAGACTTCTGCTCATTCTTTCTATCTCCTACTACTCGTGTTCCGACTACTTGGACTTGCGACGACGGATGATCAGGCGGTTGGAGGCCTTCTTCGGGTCGCGGGTCTTGTAACCCTTCGTCGGCTTGCCCCAAGGCGTGACGGACGGACGGCCGGAGGTGTGGTTCTTGCCCTCGCCGCCGCCGTGCGGGTGGTCGACCGGGTTCATGACGGTACCACGGACGGTCGGACGGACGCCGGCCCAGCGGTTGCGGCCAGCCTTGCCGATGACGATGTTGGAGTGCTCGGCGTTGCCGACCTCACCGATCGTCGCACGGCAGGTGATCAGGACGCGGCGCAGCTCGGAGGAGGGCATGCGCAGGACGGCGTAGCCGTTGTCCTTGCCCATGAGCTGGACGGAGGTGCCGGCGGCACGGGCCATGGCCGCGCCCTTGCCGGGCTGGAACTCGACGGCGTGGACAAGGGTGCCGACGGGGATCTCGGACAGCGGCATGCAGTTGCCGGGCTTGATGTCCACGTCGTGGGTGCCGGAGTAGACGACGTCGCCGACGTGCAGGCCCTCGGGGCACAGGATGTAGGCCTTGGCGCCATTGGCGTAGTGCAGCAGGGCGATGCGGGCGGAGCGGTTCGGGTCGTACTCGATGGTCGCGACCTTGGCCGGCACGTCGTCCATACGGCGCTTGAAGTCGATGCGACGGTACTGGCGCTTGTGGCCACCGCCCTGGTGACGGGTGGTGATGCGGCCGTTGTTGTTGCGGCCGGCCTTCTTGGGCAGGGGCTCGAGAAGCGACTTCTCGGGCTTGGTGCAGGTGATCTCGGCGAAGTCGGAGACCGTCTGGAAACGCCTGCCTGCGCTCGTGGGCTTGAGGTGCTTGACTGCCATAAATCTTTTCCCTTCTTCTTCCGTTGGCCGACCCGCTCAGGGATTGGCGGGCGACACCGGATACCACGGAGCCGCGCGTATCCATAGTGCGCGGCGCAAAAGCCCGGCCCCCGAGGGGGCTCGGGCGAGTTGCCAAGCTACTCGGCAGCGGCCTGGTTGCCGAAGACCTCGATGGTCTCACCCTCGCGGAGGGTGACGACGGCCTTCTTCCAGGAGCGGGTCATGCCAGGGGTCTGGTAGCGGACGCGCTTCTTCTTGCCGGTGACGTTCATGGTGTTGACCTTGACGACGTGCACGCCGAAGATCTTCTCGACCGCGTCGGCGATCTCCTCCTTGGGAGCGTTCTTGGCAACCTCAAAGGTGTACTTGCCCTGCTCCATGAGGTCGAAGGAACGCTCGGAGACGATCGGGCGAACGATGACGTTGTAGACGGAGTTCATTATGCGAGCACCTCCCCGAAGTGGTTGGCGATGGCGGCGGTCATGACGAGGGCGCCGTTGTCGACGAGGGTGCGCGTGGTGGCCTCGGAGTCAGCGATGACGCGGACGTTGGCCAGGTTGCGGAAGGAGAGGTACGTGTTGACGTCCTCGTCCGTCACGACGACGGTGACGCGCTTGTCGTTGATGCCGAGGGCCTTGAGCATCGCGACGGCCTGCTTGGTGCAGGGCTTCTCGAAGTTGTAGGCGTCGACCAGGACGAGCTCGCCGTCAGCGGCCTTGCCGGAGAGGGCGGAGCGCAGCGCGAGCTTGACCATCTTGTTGTTGATGCGCTTGTTGTGGGTGCGCGGGGTGGGCCCGAAGATCACGCCGCCGCCGGTCCACTGGCCGGCGCGGATGGAACCCTGGCGGGCACGGCCGGTGCCCTTCTGACGGAACGGCTTGATGCCGCCGCCGGAGACGTTGTGGCGGTTCTTCACCGAGTGGGTGCCCTGACGAGCGCAGGAGTCCTGACAGGTCACGACCTGGTGAACGACGGGGATATTCGGCTCGATGCCGAAAACGCCGTCGGCGAGCTCGGCCTCGGCGACCTGAGCCCCCTCGGCGTTCTTGATAGCGTACTTGGACATTCTGTCCTCCTTGTTAGCCTAAGAGTTTCCCTGGCACTTAGGCCATGCGGATCTGGACGAGGGCGTTCTTGCCGCCGGGGACAGCGCCCTTGACGAGCATGAGGTTCTGCTCGGCGTCAACGCGAACCAGCTTGAGGTTCTTGACGGTGACGCGCTCGTCGCCCATGTGGCCGTACATGTGCAGGCCCTTGCGGACGCGGGCCGGGTAGGCGCACTGGCCGATGGAGCCCGGACGGCGCTGGTTGCGGGAGCCGTGGGTCATGGGGCCACGGGAGAAGTTCCAGCGCTTGATGGTGCCCTGGAAGCCCTTGCCCTTGGAGGTGCCGATGACGTCGACGGACTTGACGTCGGCGAAGTCGGCGACGGTGACGACGTCGCCGGTGTTGTGCTCCTCGCCGTTCTCGACGCGGACCTCGCGCAGGTAGCGCATGGGCTCGACGCCGTGCTTGGCGAAGTGGCCGGCGAGCGGCTTGTTGACGTGCTTGGCGGAGATGTCTCCGAAGCCGATCTGGACGGCGTCGTAGCCGTCGGTCGCCTTCGTCTTAACCTGCGAGACGGTGCAGGGGCCTGCCTGGATGACGGTGACGGGCACGACGTTGTCGTTCTCGTCCCAAACCTGCGTCATCCCGAGCTTGCGGCCAAGAATAGTGCTGACCATGCTCTTTCCTAACCCTCGGTGGTCATGGGACCAGTGGGGCATCCCTTGCCCCTCCCCAGAGGACCACGTCCTGTACGTGCCGCCCGAAGGGCACAGTTGTCCCTATTTGAGCAGCCTATCTAAGATACATGCATTCGGGGCCCTTCACAAGGTCTTCGCAAAGAATTTGAGGGGCCTGACCTGCGAATCGGGTCCCACGCTCTCGGGCGTATCCATGACGGTCGTCAGCCATCGAGAAGCGCGGCGCTGCGGGGCGCTGAGCTCCTCCGACGGCTCACGAGACCCCGCCGCCCACCTGGAGCCGCGCACCTGGCGCCGCCGCCCCAACGCAGCGCCGCGGGGCGCACCACCCCCGCACCACTCCCGTGCCACTCCCCCGCAGGACGGAAAAGGCCCCCGGCCCGACGGGGTTTCCGTCGAGGCCGGGGGCCGAGTCAGCGCAGGTGAGACCTAGAGCTTGATCTCGATGTCGACGCCCGCGGGGAGGTCGAGGCGCATGAGCGAGTCGACCGTGGAGGACGAGGGGTCGAGGATGTCGATGAGGCGCTTGTGGGTGCGCATCTCGAACTGCTCGCGGGAGTCCTTGTCCTTGTGCGGGGAGCGGATGACCGTGTAGAGGTTGCGCTCGGTGGGCAGGGGGATGGGGCCGGAGACGCGGGCGCCGGTCTTCTGGGCGGTGTCCACGATGAGCTTGGCGGACTGGTCGATGACCTCGTGGTCGTAGCCCTTGAGGCGAATCCTGATCTTCTGGGTTGACACTGTGAACCTCCGTATATGAGCTCGCGCTCAGTGGTCGTTAACTAGGAAGCGTTGCCGCCGTTCTTGGCGATGATCTCGTCGCGGACGGCCTTGGGCACGGGCTCGTAGGAGTCGAACTGCATGGTGTAGCTCGCGCGGCCCTGCGTCTGGGAGCGAAGGTCGGTGGCATAGCCGAACATCTCGCCCAGGGGCACCTTGGCGCGGATGACCTTGGTGTCCTTGCGGTCCTCCATGCCCTCGATCTTGCCACGGCGACCGGAGAGGTTGCCCATGACGTCGCCCATGTACTGCTCGGGGGTCTCGACCTCGACGGACATGTAGGGCTCGAGGAGGATCGGGT
>CALCDK010000006.1 GCA_937900605.1 uncultured Olsenella sp. | reverse complement strand
CAGGACGCGGCGGACGACGGCGCAGATGCCGTCCTCCTCGTCGGCACGCACGAAGGCGCTCACCTCCGGGAGCTGCTCGGGCAGGTCGTCGCCGTAGCGCGACGGGACGCAGCCGCACATGACGATGGGCAGGCCGCGCACGCCGTCGGAGGCCGCCTCGGCGAGCTCGAGCGTGGCCTCGATAGACTCCTGGGTCGCGGAGGCGAGGAACGAGCAGGTGTTGACGATGGCGACGTCGGCATCGTCGGCCGACTCGGCCTCGGCGAAGCCGTCGGCGAGGAGAAGGGCGCGCATGCGGTCGGTGTCGACCTCGTTCTTGGCGCAGCCGAGCGTCACGAAGAGAACGCTGTTCAAGGGAGTCCCCCTATCGGTAGTTGACGAACTGCAGGGGCTGGCCGTAGTCGGCGTCCCTGAGCGCGGAGATGACGGACTGCAGGACGTCGCGGGAGGGCGAGGAGACGCGCAGCTTGTCGCCCTCGACCGTGGGCTTGCACTTGAGCTTGAGGTCGCGGATGTCCTTGGCGATGCGCTTGGCGGTGTCCTGGTCGATGCCCTGGACCACGGTGCCGGTCTGGCGCACGCTCATGCCGCTGGCGTCCTGGGGCTTGTCCCAGCGCACGGCGGCAAGGTCGATGCCGCGCCTGGTGAGCTTGCTGCCGAGCACGTCGCGGACCTGGCCGGCGACGAACTCGGACGGGGCCTCGATCCTGAAGGCGGCGTCCTTCTTGGAGAGCTCGAGGGTCGCGCCGGTCCCCTTGAGGTCGTAGCGCGAAATGAGCTCGCGGGCGGCCTGCTGGTAGGCGTTGTCGACCTCCTGCATGTCGACGACGGAGACGACGTCGAAGCTGGACTCCTTGGCCATGGTGCGCTCCTTTCCTGAGGGCGGCTAGTGTGCGGTGGGGGCCTGCTGGCCCGATGCGGGCGCGCCGCCGGCGGGCTGGGACTGGCCCTGGGCGGGCGCGGGCGCCTTGACGGTCAGGCTGGCGACGCCGCCCGACTTGGACTCGAAGGGGACGGGGGTGCCGTCGGCGCGCACGGAGAGCGCGTCGGGGCTGGTCGACTGGACCGTCGCGGACTGGGTGACGTCATACGTCGCCGACCACGGCCCCGCGACCGTCTGGGAGACGACGGTGGAGCCGTCGCAGGTGACCTCGACCCAGGCCGAGGAGCCCGCGGCCAGCGAGAGCTCGAGCCTGACGGGACCGGCCTGCTGGGCCTGCGCGGCGTCGTCCGCGGCATCGCCCTGGGCGTCGGAGGCGCCCTCGTCGGGCTGCGCGGGGGCGTCGGACGCCTGGGAGCCGTCATCGGTCGCGGGGTCGGCGGAGCTGACCGGGACGCTGTTGTTCTGCTCGACCGACTGCGCGTCGGGCAGCGGGGGCTCGACGGGCTGGGAGGCGTTGCCGACGCAGGACTTCACGGAGAGGACGATGATGAGCGTGAGCAGGACGAGGAGGACCGCCATCACGAACAGCGACGCGCGCCGGGAGTCCGAGAAGAACCGGCGAACGGCGGCGACGGGGCCGCGCCCGCGCGGCGGCTGGGCCTGGCGCGGCCCGCGGCCGGGCTGGGGCTCGCGGCGGCGGACGTTGGGCCTCTCGACGCTGGCGATGTTGCGGGAGGACCTGCGGCCGGAGGCCGTCGAGGCCGGGGCGAACGGGCTCGCCTGGTCGTCGTAGCGCAGGTCGTCGGTGTACTCGCTCGGGGCGACGCGCCGGGTGCTCACGTCGTCGCGTCGGTAGGCGCGTCCCGGGGCGTACTGGCCCTCGCTGAGCAGGCGCGCGGCCGGGTCGTCCTGGCGACGGCGCTGTCCGGCGGCGCGACGGCGGGCGGTGCTGGGCGCGGGGCGCCCCTGGGGGGCGGTGCTGTTGTAGGGGCGGCGCTCGGGCTGGGGGGCCCGCTCGTAGGCCGCGGGCTCGCCGAGGGCAGAGCCCTGCGAGTACGCGCCGCGCGAGCCGGGCGCAGGCGCGCCGATGCCCGCGAGGGGCACCGAGGAGCGCGGGCGGACGGGCGCCGTGGTGGCGAAGTTGCCCATGTCGCCGGCCGGGCCGCCCGACGTGGGGAGCAGCGGACGGTACTCGACGTAGGCCTTGGGACGCGACCCGGCCTCGTTGACGACGTCGTAGCCGGAGATGCCGCGGCCGGCCTGCGTGTCGCGCGTGCGGCGGCGCAGCTCGTGGGAGATGCGGCCGTTCTTGTACTCGTAGAGCTCCTCCTGGAACAGGTCGACGACCTCGCGGGCGTCGAGGCCGAGGTAGCGGGCGTAGCTGGAGAGCATGCCCTGGGAGTATCCGCTCTGGGGCATGTGCTCGTAGTCGCCCTCCTCGAAGGCGACCAGGACGTCCTCGCGCAGCCGCAGGACGCGCGAGGCCTGCTGCACGGACAGCCCGAGTTCGCAGCGGCGCTCGTGGAGCATCTCGCTGAAGCGGGGACGCGACATGTTACAAGACCTCCTTGAAGTCCTCTTCGGCAGCCCTCAGGTCCTCGAGGCCCTCCCGGTCGAGGAGGACGTCCCTGGGCTTGGAGCCGTTGGCGGGCCCGACGACGCCCTTGGCCTCGAGCATGTCCATGATACGACCGGCGCGGGCGTAGCCGACCGAGAGGGCGCGCTGCAGTCCCGAGGTGGAGCCGAGCTGCGAGTCGACCACGATGCTGGCGGCCTCCCAAACGAGCGGGTCGTCGTCCTTGGGGGCGCCCGGCTCGCCGGAGCCCGGCGAGTTGGGGACCACGGCGGTGAGGATGTCCTCGTGGTAGTCCGCCGTGACCTGGCCGCAGATGAACTGGACGGCCTGCTCGATCTCCTCGTCGCTCACCCAGCAGCCCTGTGCGCGCCGCGGCTTCTTGCCGCGCAGCTTGACGAGCATGTCGCCGCGGCCCAGGAGCTGCTCGGCGCCCTTCTGGTCGAGGATGATGCGCGAGTTGAGCGCGTTGTCGACCGACAGGGCGACGCGGTTGTCGATGTTGGCGCGGATGAGTCCGGTCACGACGTCGGCCGACGGGCGCTGCGTGGCCACGATGAGGTGGATGCCGGCGGCACGGCCGAGCTGGGCGATGCGGACGATCGACGACTCGACGTCCTTGCCGGCCACCATCATGAGGTCGGCGAGCTCGTCGATGACGATGACGAAGTACGGCATGTGCTTGGGCGGGTTCTCCATGTCGGCGTACTTGCCACCCTCGACGTTGCCGTTGAACGTCTTGATGTCGCGGACCTTGTAGTGCTCGAACACCTTGAGGCGGCGCTCCATCTCGGTCACGCCCCACTGCAGGGCGCTCGCGGCCTGGCGCGGCTCGGTGACGACCGGGACGTAGAGGTGCGGCAGCCCCGCGTAGCCGGTGAACTCGACGCGCTTGGGGTCGACCATGATGAGGCGGACCTGCTCGGGCGTCGCGCGCATGAGGATGCTCATGATGATGGCGTTGAGCAGCACGGACTTGCCGGAGCCGGTGGTGCCGGCGACCAGCAGGTGCGGCAGGCCCGCGAGGTCGACCACGATGGGAGCGCCCTCGGAGTCGCGGCCGAAGGCACACTCCAGCGGGCCACCCTTGGCGTGCGGCAGCACGTCGGAGAGGTAGACCGGCTGGGGCTTCTCGTTGGGGATCTCGATGCCCACGAGCGAGGTGCCCGGGATGGGGGCGAAGATGCGCACCGATTTGGCGGCGAGCGACAGCGCGATGTCGTCCTCGAGGTTGACGATCTTGCTGACGCGCTCGCCCTCCCCCATCGAGATCTTGAAGGTCGTGACGGACGGGCCCGCGATCCAACCCTCGACGCGTGAGGTCAGGCCGAACTCCTGGAGGGTGCCCTGGAGCTTCTGCGCGGTCGCGGCGAGCTCGGCGTCGTCGGCAAAGGAGCGCCTGTGGTTGGGGTTGGACCTCAGGATGGAGAGGGGCGGCAGCTCGTAGGACTCGTCGGAGTCGCCCGGGCGGACGGCCTGGGCGGGGGCCTCCGGCAGGTCGGGGCGCTCGGCCCTGGGCGCGTCGTCGCGCTGGGGCGCACAGACGGGCTCGGGGGCGACCGCGGTCGCGTCCGGGGCCTTGGCAGCCGGCACGTCCGTGACGGCCATCCCAGCGGGGGCGTCGAGGGGCGCCGGGGCGCAGGCCCCCGGCTCGTCGTCGCAGGCGGCCTGCGAGGTGGCGTGGACGTCGGAGCCAGAGGCGCCACCGAGGACGGTGGTCGGCTCGCAGGGGACGTCGGCGGAGGCGTCGGGGGCGCCATCGGGCTCGTCGCCCCTCTCGGCCTCGCCCCCGTCCGAGCCCCTGAGCTTGGAGAGGAATGGGCGCGCACAGGCGGCGACGGCCCCGCGCAGCTTGGACGCGGCGGGGGTCGAGGGGCCCTCGGGCTTCGAGGCGCCGCCCGCGCGGGCGGCGGTCCCCGAGTCGCCCGCGTCAGCCCCCTGGGACCTGTGGCGGCGCCTGAGGACCGTGGTCTTGCGCGAGCCGATGAAGGTCGTGGTGCCGGCGCCCGTCTCGTCGAAGAGCGGGTCGGGCTCGGACACCGCGGCCT
>CALCDK010000005.1 GCA_937900605.1 uncultured Olsenella sp. | reverse complement strand
CGCTCGCGCAGGCGGTCGAGTACGTCGGCGCGCACGTGCGGGGGCCGGCGGGCGAGGCCTTCGGGAGGATGTCGCTCAAGCTGCGCTGCGGCGTGGGGACCGAGGAGGCCGTGCACGGCCTCGCCAGCGAGCTGGACGCGCCGGGGACGGGCCTCATGGCCACGGCGCTCGTGATCTCGCACCGGACGGGCAGCCCCCTGCGCGGGCTGCTCACGAGCTGCGCGCGCCTGGTGGAGCGCCAGGGCGACTTCGAGCGGATGCTGGCCGTCAAGACGGCGCAGGTGCGCCTCTCGGCGCGGATCGTGTGCGTGCTGCCGCTGGCCATGGTGGGGCTTCTCGCCCTGCTCTCGCCGGACTTCCGGACGGGGCTGTCGAGCCCGGTGGGGCTGGGGTGCGCGTGCCTGGCGCTCGCGCTCGACGCGGCGGCGGCGCTCGTGATCCGCGGGCTGATGGGAGGGGTGGTCTGAGTGGGCGCGACGGGGGTCCTCCCGCTGGTGTCGTGCGGGGCCTGCGCGGCCCTGGCCGTCCTGGCTGCGCGCGGCTCGCCACGCGCCGGTGCGGCGGTGCGCCCGCGCGGCCATGGGATGGTCGCGGCGCTGGGGGAGCTGGCCCCCGTGCGCCGCGCGAGGCTACGACGGCGCCGGGCCCGGCGGCGGATGGCGTGCCTGCTGGAGCTGCCGGCGCTTCTCGACGTCGTGACGCTGGGGCTCTCGGCGGGGCTGTCGTTCGACTCGTCGCTGGAGCTGTACTGCGAGCGCGCCGGGGGTCCGCTTGCCGACGCGTTCGGCGAGGCGCTGCTGTCGTGGCGGATGGGGCTCTCGACGCGCGAGGAGGCGCTCGTGGGGCTGTCGCGCGAGCTGGGGCTGCCCTCGCTGGAGCGGCTGGCCACCGTGGTGGTCGAGGCGCTCGCCTTCGGCACGCCGCTGGCCGACACGCTCGAGTCCCAGGCGCAGGCCCTGCGCGAGGAGCGCCGGGTCGAGGAGCAGATCGAGAGGCTGCCCGTGAAGATGCTGGTTCCGCTGGGGACGATGGTCGTCCCCGCGATGTTCCTGGCGATCCTGGGCCCGCTGCTGGGCTCGGCGCTGGTCGTCGGGTGAGAGGAGAGGCACATGGTGGTTCGTGGGGGACTGGGACGGCCCGGCCGGGTCGCGGGAAAGCTCGCGGAGAGGGACGGGCAGGGGACGACCGAGTACGCGATCCTGGTCGGCGTGCTCGTCGTGATCGCGATCGTGGCGATCGTCACGTTCAAGGACAAGGTCGCGGAGCTGTGGGACTCGATCGCGGTCGGGATCAACTCGCTGTGAGGCGGCGTCGGGCGGCCTGGCCGCGCGTCGCGTGTGGGCTAGCGGCGCTGGCGGTCGCGGCGGTGCTGGTGGCGCTGGTTGCGGGCCTGGCGTCCGGAGGGTCCGGGCCGCCGGCGGGAGGGGGCGACCCGGACGCGGGCGCGGACGTGGCTCCGGAGTGGGCCGCGCCCGGGACGTCGGGGGACGTGCCGGGGGCGACGGGGGGCGTCGGGGACGCTGGCGTCCCCTCTCGCCCCGCCTCCGACGAGGGTCCCGTGGTGGCCGGGAGGGTGGTGGCCCGCGACGTCGGGTCGGTCCACGTGGGCTGCGAGCCGGAGGAGGCCGCGCGTGGGGTCCTGTCCTCGTACCGCGACCGCGGGGACTGCCTGCTCGCGTGGTCCGGCGAGCTGGGGCTGTTGGGAGGTGCCTGGGGATGCGTCGTCCACGGAGACGGCTGGGCGGACGTGTGCGTGGTGTCGGGCTCGGGCGACGGCGCGGACGTCGTCGTGTGTCGGATGGTCCCGCCGGCAGGCGACGGGGCGGCGGGGGCGTGAGGAGACGTGACGAGAGGGGGCAGTCGAGCCTTGAGTACCTGCTGGTGCTTCTTGCCTTCGCGGCGATGGCGGCGGCGCTCGCGGCGCTGTGGCACGCCGGGCGCGACGGGGCGCTCGTGCGGCTCGCCACCGAGGCGGCCTCGCACGGCGCGGGGCAGGGCGGCCTGGGGATGCTCCGGGACGTGCTCGCGTTCTGAGCGGGGCGCGCGGCAGGGGCAGGCGAGCGTCGAGGCGGCCGTGCTGCTGCCCGCGCTCATGCTGCTTGTGGCGCTGCTCGTGCAGCCGGCGTGCCTGCTGTACGCGCGGGCGGTCATGGCGTCGACGGCGGGCGAGCTGGCCCGCCTCTGCGCGACGACGTCCGAGGACGACGAGGGCGTCCGCGCGTACGCGCTGAGGCGGCTGGGCGCGGTTCCCGACGTGGCACTGTTCCACGAGGGAGGGCCGCAGGGCTGGGAGGTGGGCGTCGAGCGTCGGGACGGACGGGTCACGGTCTGCGTCGAGGGCCTGATGCGGCCGCTGCCGCTGCTCGGCGTGTTGGCGACGGGCTTTGGGGAGGTGCGCGATGGCATGGTCGTGCTCAGGGAGAGGGCCTCGCGGGCGGTGGCGCCCGGCTGGGTCACGGGGACGTACGACGAGTGGGTCGGGGTCTGGGGCTAGCGCCGCGGCGCGCGTGGCGAGAGGGGCGCGTGACGACCGCGGCGGCATGACGAGCGTCGGCGTGGCGGTCTCGCTGCTGCTGAGCCTCACGCTCGCCTTCTCGGGCGCCGCGGCCGGCTGGGTCTCTGCGCGCGCCTCGGAGGCCCAGCGCGTCGCCGACGCCGCCGCGCTCGCGGGGGCCAACGCGGTGTCGTCCTTCTCGACGATCGCGCAGACGCTCGACGCGTGCGTGCTGAGCATGGGGCTCGCCGGGATGGTGGGCTATGCCGGCGGACTCGTGACGGCGTGCGTGCCCGGGATGGGGGCGGTGGCCGAGGGCATGTGCGAGGCGGGCTCGACGCTGCTCGAGGCGCGCCGCGACTTCGCCCGGGAGGCCGCGGGCGGCCTGAGGTCGCTCGAGGCGACGCTGCCGCTGCTGGTGGTGTCGAACTCCGCGGCGTGCGTCGCGGCGAACTCCCCGGAGGGCCCCACGCCCTACGCGGGGTGCGCCATCCCCTTCCCGGCCGAGTCCATGTCCGACTTCTCGGCCCTGGAGGACGACGCTTCGGTGGAGGGGCTCGAGGGCATGCCCGACCGCCTGTCCGAGGCCGCCGAGGCCGGCGCCGAGGCGCGAGCCCGTGTCGACGAGGCCCTGCGCCGCGGGTGGCTCGCGGACTGCGGCGGGTCCCCGCGCTCGATGCGGGAGCGCGCGGAGTCCCTGGCCGGGCTGGGCGCGGACGAGAACCCTGACTATCCCGACCCGCTGGGCTGGGGCTTCTCGGCGCCGCTGCTGCGGGCGCGGGCGTACTACGCGCGCAGGCTCCAGGTGGAGCGGCCGCAGGGGCCGGGCGCCGAGGAGATGACCGACTCCGCATGTCGGAGGGCCTACTACGCGCACGCCCTGAGGCGCGTGCGCGAGGGGTCGGTGCGGCCGCGGCCCGGCGGCGGCGTGGAGGTCGACCTCCCCGAGCTGCCTCGCAACGAGGAGCAGACCCGGGCGACCGAGCTCTTCTCGCGTGAGGACTGGCCCTGCACGTCCGAGGCCGGGGGCAGGACGCTGCACGCCTCGCCCGACTGCCCGGGCGCGACGGGGGCGCCTGCGGGCACGGCCTCTCTCGCCGACCTGGACGCGGGCTCCGTCGCGCGGTGCCCCACCTGCCGCATGGGTGTCGAGGAGCTGGGGCGCGTCGCGTCCGCCTCGAGCTCCATCGACAACGGATTCGAGTACCACTGGCGACGCGTCGTGGAGGCCGCGCGCGACTACCAGGCGGCCCGTGACGACCTCGCCCGCGCCGAGGGCGAGCTCGCGGAGGTGGCGGGCGAGGGGGCTGGCGCGTTCGAGCGGGCCATCGCCGAGCTGGGCGTGGCGCGGCCGCGCCTGTGCCCGCCCGGTGCATGGGGCTGCGTCTCGGTCGTGTGCCGCCCCGAGGGCGGCGTGGTGCCCACGGAGCTCACGAGGTCGTTCCTCTCGTCCGCGCAGCTCCCCGCGGGGGCGGCCGTGTCGGCTGCCGCGCTGGCCCCGGACGACGCGGCCGACGGGGGAGACGTGCTGTCCGCGTTCTTCGACGGGCTCGCGGGGAGCGGGTCGCTCGTCGGCGGCGCCCTCGACTCGGTCATGGGGCTGTGGGGGTCGCTGCTCGTGGGCTACGGGGACGCATACGGCAACGTCGCCGACGTGGCAGGCGGCTTCCTGGACCGGCTCGACGGGGTGCTCGGCGGGACGTCGGGCGCCTGGCTCAGGGACAGGATCGGCGACGTCCTGCACGCCACGGGCTTCGAGCCGGTCGACATGCGGCCTCGCAAGCCGGTCCTGGTGGGCACGCAGCCGGTGCTCGCGCAGGCGGGCTACGACCGCGACGAGAAGGTCCGCTCGTTCCTGAGGGCGCTCCCCGAGAGCGGGTCGGCCGCCGAGTTCGCGCGGGCCGTGGGGGTCTGGCTCGTCGACGAGGCCGGCGGCCCCGTGTTCACCATCGCCCGGCTCGAGATCCCGGGGACGTCGGTCTCCATTCCCATCACCGTTGCCCTCTCAGAGCTCCTGGGGGCACGGTGAGGCCCCGGGCGAGCCCCGCGCGCCGCGGGGGCCAGATGACGGTGGAGATGGCGGTGGTGACACCCGTGGTCCTCGTCGTCGCACTGGCACTGGCGAACCTCATGTGGTTCGTCCTGCTGTGCGCGCGCTTCGACCAGGTGGCCCTCGACGAGGTCGTGGCCCATGGCGTGGCCCCCATGGGCGCCGCGGGGGCCGACGCGGCCGCGCGCGAGGTCGAGGGGGCGATCCGCGAGGCCATGGGCGAGGGGCGCTGCGACGTGGCAGTCGAGGCGACCCGGCTGCGCGACGAGCCCGAGGCGAGCTTCGCCACGGCGCCGCTGCTGGTGCGATTCACGTGTCGCTTGACCTACCGGCCCGTGCCGTCGGGGGCGAGCGTGGCGGGCGTCGACCTGGGGGCGCCGTTGGAGCTCGCGCACGAGCGGGAGCTGGTGGTGGACGTGTACAGGGGAGGGGTGGTCGTCTAGATGGGCAGGGTGAGGCTCGAGTCCGACGAGAGGGGGCTGACGTGGGAGGCCAGGGCGCTCGCAACCTGGCTCGAGCGCCTGCGCGGCCTGCTGGGGACGACGTGCGCGGCGGGGGCGGTGCTCCTGCTGCGCTGCTCGTCGATCCACACGTACGGGATGGGATATGCGATCGACGTCGCGTTCGTCGGCGAGAGGGGCGAGGTCCTCTCCAGCGAGCGGGGGCTGGGACCGGGCGAGTGCAGGTCGTGCGCGGGCGCGGCCTGCGTCCTCGAGCGCCCGGAGCGCGACGACGACTGGCCGGAGCCCGGCGAGCACCTCTGGGCGTGCTCGACGAGCGCCGATGGGGTGAGGGGATAGGTGACGACAATGACGGCGGAACGAGCGACGAGACGGTGCCCGAGGTGCGGTTCCGTGCTCTATGCGGACATGAGCGTCTGCTATGGGTGCCTGTACGACTTCACGCGGGCGTCGGGCGACAACGGGCCCTCGGAGCCCCTGGTTGGGCCGGACCCGGGCGGGGACGGGACGATGCCAGCGCGGGATCGCGAGGACGGCGATGGCGCGGGCTGCCCGGACGGGGGCTGCGGGGACGAGAGCGTCGGCGCCGAGGCCCC
>CALCDK010000004.1 GCA_937900605.1 uncultured Olsenella sp. | reverse complement strand
CGCGAGTTCTCCGCGTACAACTTCGAGGTCGCCAACGTCGAGATGATGCGTCAGAAGTTCGACGACTACGAGGCGGAGTGCCACTCCTGCCTGGAGCGTGACCTGCCGCTTCCCGCCTACGACTGCGTCATGAAGTGCAGCCACGCCTTCAACCTGCTCGACGCGCGTGGCGCCCTGTCCGCCGTGGAGCGCGCCAACTACATCCTGCGCGTGCGCTCCGTCGCCAAGGCCTGCTGCGAGGCGTACCTGAGCGTCGTCGCCGGCGGCCAGAAGAAGGGGGAGGTGGCCTAGCATGGCCGACACCAAGGACTTCCTGCTCGAGATCGGCACCGAGGAGATGCCCTCCGCGCCGCTCATCAACGCCACCAGGCAGGTCGGCAGGCTCGTCGAGCGCGGCCTGGACGAGGCCGGGCTGCCCCACGGCGCCGCGCGCGTCGTGTCCGGTCCGCGCCGCCTCGCCGTCATCGTCAGCGACGTCGCCTGCCAGACCGAGGAGGTCAACGAGGTCCGCCGCGGCCCCGCCGCCGCAATCGCCTTCGGCGAGGACGGCCAGCCTACCAAGGCCGCCCAGGGCTTCGCGCGCAAGTGCGGCGTCGACGCCTCCTGCCTCGTGCGCCGCGAGGACGTCGACGGCCGCGAGTACGTCTTCGCCGAGCGCCACGTCCCGGCCCAGCCCGCGATGCCCATCCTCGCCCGCGTGAGCGAGGCCACCATCGCCGGCCTCGAGTGGCCCAACTACCGCAGCCAGCGCTGGGGCACCACCCACGAGACCTTCGTGAGGCCCGTCCGCTGGATCTGCGCGCTTCTCGGCACCGAGGTCGTGCCCGTGCGCTATGCCGACGTCACGAGCTCCAACACCACCCGCGGCCACCGCGTCCTGGGTCCCGGCGAGCACGTCGTCGCCGACCCCGCGTCCTACGAGTCCGTCCTCGAGTCCTGTGGCGTCCTCGGCGAGCAGCGCCGCCGCGAGGCCATCGCCGAGGGCATCGCCGCCGTCGAGGCCGTCCGCCCCGGCTCGCGCGTCGACACCCCCAAGCGCGTCCTGGACGAGGTCGTCAACCTCTGCGAGTGGCCCACGGTCCTCGTCGGCAGGTTCGACGAGGAGTTCCTCGACGTCCCGCACGAGATCATCTGCGAGTCCATGCTGACCAACCAGCGCTACTTCCCGGTCTACGGGCCGGACGGCCAGCTCACCCGCGAGTTCGTCGTCGTCTCCAACACGCGCCCCGAGAACGCCGGGCGCGTCGTTGACGGCAACGAGCGCGTCGTGCGCGCCCGCCTCGAGGACGCCAAGTTCTTCTACGAGGAGGACCTGCGCAGGCCCCTCGAGGACTACCTGCCCAAGCTCGCCGACGTCACGTTCCAGGAGCGCCTCGGCACCGTGCTGCAGAAGGCGCAGCGCATGGAGTCGCTCGCCGGCGCCGTCGCCGCGCTGTCGCTGGGCCTCGACGACGAGCACGTCGCCATGGCGCGCCGCGCGGGCCTTCTCGCCAAGGCGGACCTCGTGACGCAGGCCGTCGTCGAGTTCACCAGCCAGCAGGGCGTCATGGGCGGCTACTACGCCAAGGCTGCCGGCGAGCCCGCCGAGGTCTGCGACGCCATTCGCGACCAGTACCGCCCGCGCTTCGCCGGCGACGAGGTCCCCGCCGGGACCGTGGGGGTCGCCGTCGCGGTCGCCGACAAGCTCGACACCATCTGCGGCATGTTCGCCATCGACCAGCCGCCCACCGGCTCCTCCGACCCCTTCGCGGTGCGCCGCAGTGCCATCGGCGTCATCGCCATGCTGCGCGACGCGCCCCGCAAGGCCCTCGGCGAGCTCGTCTCGCGCTCGCTGGACGCCTACGAGGCCCAGGGCCTCGAGTTCGACGCCGACGCGGTGCGCGCCGCCGTCGAGGCGTTCTTCCGCGGCCGCCTCGCGACCATCGCCCGCGACGAGGGCGTCTCGCCCGACTCCGTCGAGGCCGTCTCGGCCGTCGGCGTCGTGGACCCGTCCGAGTTCCTCGCCCGCGCCCATGCGCTCCAGGACGCGCGCTCCCAGAGCCCCGAGCTCTTCGAGGACCTCGCCCACGCCTACGCCCGCGCCGCGCACCTCGCTGACGCCCGGCTGGGCTCCGAGGTCGACGAGTCGCTCCTCGGCGACGCCGAGCGCGCCCTGCTCGACGCGTGCCGACAGGGCGCCGCTGCCGTCGACGCCGCGCTCGCCGCGGACGACTTCGACGCCGCCTTCGCCGCGCTGGCGGGGCTCAGGGGGCCCATCGACCGATTCTTCGACGACGTCCTCGTCATGGACGAGGATGATGCGGTGAGGGAGAACCGCCTCAGGCTGCTCAACGCCTTCGTCGCCGTCTTCGCCGACGTGGCCGACGTCTCGGCGCTCTCCCGCAGGAAGTAGCAATGTACGCGGGGCCCGGACGCGACGTCCGGGCCCCTTGGGAAGCTCAGGAGGTATTCAGGATGGCCAAGCTCGATCTGGACGACGGCAGGTACAGCCAGGACGTTCCGCTCATCTTCGTCCTCTCCGACTCGCGCGGAGAGACCGCCAACACCGTGGTGCTCGCGGCGGCCGCGCAGTTCGGCGACGGATCCGTCGAGATCATGCGCCTGTCCAGCGTCAAGGACGTCGACTCCGTCCGCGCGTTCCTGGACGAGAACTTCGACGAGACGAGGCCCTGCGCGGTGTTCCACACCCTCGCCGACGGCACGCTGAGGCGCGAGATCCGCCGCGAGCTGGACCGCAGGCAGATCCCGTCCATCGACCTGCTGGGGCCGGCGGTCACGGTCCTGTCCACGCTCACCGGTGAGGAGCCCACGCACGCGATCGGCGCGACCTTCTCGCCCGAGCCGCTGGCCCGCCCATAGCAAAAGGGCCAATTCACAGCACATGGTACTACCCTTGGGGGCCCGGCGCACGGCTGGGCCCCCTTTCTTCCGCTCATCGGGCAACTGCTACCGGCTGTCCAAAACACCGTGCGTTCCTGCGGCCCGTTGCTACTATGGGCGAGTGCCCCGACACCCGGGGCAGCAAGGTCGCAGTGAGTGCATGCACCGCATGCCTGGAAATCAAGAACGCAAGGGGTAAGTATGGCTGAGAAGCACGTGTACCGCTTTGGCGCTGGAGTCGACGGCGTCGACGCCACCGAGCTCGCCGGCGCGACGGTCGACCAGTCCAAGTGGGTCGTCGGTGGCAAGGGCGCCAACCTCGCCGAGATGGCCAGGATCGGCCTTCCCGTTCCTCCGGGATTCTCGATCACCTGCCAGACCTGCGTCGCCTACTCGACCGCCGGCAACGTCTGGCCCGAGGGCGTCCTCGACGAGATCGACGCGGCCCGCGAGGACCTCGAGAGGCGCATGGGCAAGAGGCTCGGCGATGCCGAGGACCCGCTGCTCGTCTCCGTCCGCTCCGGCGCGCCCTTCTCGATGCCCGGCATGATGGACACCGTTCTCAACCTGGGCCTCAACGACGTCTCGGTCCGCGGCATCATCGAGCAGACCGGCAACGCCCGCTTCGGCTGGGACTCCTACCGCCGCTTCATCCAGATGTTCTCCGACGTCGTCATGGGCGTCGACGGGCAGCTGTTCGAGGACGCAATCAACGAGAAGAAGGAGGAGCGCGGCGTCCGCCTCGACACCGAGCTCACCGCCGAGGACCTCGAGGACCTCGCCAACACCTTCAAGGGCATCTTCGCCCGCAACGTCGACTCCCAGGCCCACCCCGAGGTGACCGTCAACGGCCGCGCCACCTTCCCGCAGGACCCCAAGCTGCAGCTGCGCCTCGCCATCGAGGCCGTCTTCGGCAGCTGGATGAACGAGCGTGCGATCATCTACCGCAAGCAGAACAAGATTTCCGACGACCTCGGCACCGCCGTCAACGTTCAGGTGATGGTCTTCGGCAACAAGGGCGAGACCTCCGCCACCGGCGTCGCGTTCACCCGCAACCCGGCTGACGGCACCAAGGAGTTCTACGGTGACTTCCTGGTCAACGCCCAGGGAGAGGACGTCGTCGCCGGCATCCGCAACACCGAGCCCATCGCCGACCTCAAGAAGGTCCCGGGCCTCGAGGAGGCGGGCAAGCAGCTCGACGAGATCTTCCTCACCCTCGAGGAGCACTACCGCGACATGATGGACATCGAGTTCACCATCGAGAACGGCAAGCTCTGGATGCTGCAGACCCGCGTCGGCAAGCGCACGGCCATGGCCGCGCTCGCCATCGCCATGCAGTTCGAGCACGAGGGCCGCATCTCCAAGGAGGAGGCCGTCATGCGCGTGGCCCCCTCGCAGCTCGACCAGCTCCTGCACCCGCAGTTCGACCCCAACGCGGACTTCAAGGTCCTCACCAAGGGCATGAACGCCAGCCCTGGCGCTGCCGTCGGCCAGGTCGTCTTCTCCGCCGAGGACGCCGTCCACTGCGCCAACAAGGACCAGCCCTGCATCCTGGTCCGCTGGGAGACCACGCCCGACGACCTCAAGGGCATGGTCGCCGCCGAGGGCATCCTGACCTCCCACGGTGGCAAGACCTCCCACGCCGCCGTCATCGCCCGCGGCATGGGCGCCCCGTGCGTCTGCGGCGCCGAGGCCCTTCGCATCGACGCCAAGAACAAGGAGGTCGTGGTCGCCGGCACCGACGTGGTCCTGCACGAGGGCGACGTGATCTCCATCAACGGCACCACCGGCGACGTCATCCTGGGCGCCGTGCCCCTGGTCCGCCCCGAGCTCACCGGCGACCTCGAGACCATCCTCGAGTGGGCCGACGCCGTGCGCGCCGACGCCTCCCGCGGCCGCATCATCGGCGTGCGCGCCAACGCCGACAACCCCGACGACGCCAAGCTCTCCCGCGACTTCGGCGCCGAGGGCATCGGCCTCGACCGCACCGAGCACATGTTCCTGGGCGACCGCAAGGAGATCATCCAGTCCTTCATCCTCGCCGACGAACCCGGCGCCAAGCAGCAGGCCCTCGGCCAGCTGCTCAAGGTCCAGACCGAGGACTTCCTCGGCATGTTCGAGGCCATGGACGGGCACAACGTCATCGTCCGCCTGCTCGACCCGCCCCTGCACGAGTTCCTCGACGACCCGCGCGCCTACGCCGTCGAGCTCGCCCACGCCGAGGACCGCGGCGAGTCCGCGATCCAGCTCAAGGCCCGTCGCGACCTCCTCGCCCGCCTCGACTCCTTCCAGGAGGCCAACCCCATGCTCGGCCTGCGCGGCTGCCGCCTCGGCATCGTGTACCCCGAGCTGACCGAGATGCAGGTCCGCGCCATCGCCAACGCCACGGCGCAGCTCAAGAAGCGCGGCCTCAACCCCAGGCCGGAGATTATGGTCCCGCTCATCTCCACCGTCGAGGAGCTCAAGGTCGTCCGCGAGCAGATCGAGTCCGTGGTCGCCAGCGTCGCCGAGAAGACCGGCGTCGAGCTCACCATCCCCGTGGGCTGCATGATCGAGATCCCGCGTGCCGCCGTCACCGCCGACGAGATCGGCAAGTACGCCGACTTCTTCTCCTTCGGCACCAACGACCTCACGCAGATGGGCTTCGGCTTCTCCCGTGACGACGTCGAGAGCGCCTTCATCCCGCTGTACCTCAACAAGAAGATCCTCAAGACCAACCCGTTCGAGACGCTCGACCCCGGCGTCGCCAAGCTCGTCAGGCTCGGCGTCGAGGGCGGCCACGAGGCCAACGAGAAGATCGTCTGCGGCGTCTGCGGCGAGACGGGCGGCGACCCCGACTCGATCCAGATGTACTACGACCTCGGCCTCGACTACGTCTCCTGTTCGCCGTTCCGCGTGCCCATCGCGCGCCTTGCCGCGGCGCAGGCCAAGATCAACTCCAACGGCGGCCCGGTCAAGCTCGACTAGCACGTCGTCCGCCGACGGGCGCCACGTCCGACGTCGCCCGGCAGGTTCTGTCACAATGGGGGAGGGGAGCGCGTGCTCCCCTCCTTCTTTTTCGCGTGCAAGGGGGTCTCATGTCCGGACGTCGTGGTTCTCGCCTGCGCGGCCTCGTGGCGGTCGCGCTGTCGCTCGTCGTGGTCGCGGTCGGCGGCGCGCTTCTCGCCCTCGCCCTTCGCGGCCCGTCCGACCAGGCGCCCGACGGGCCCGCGCCCACGGGCTTCGCGGACTACTCGTGGGACGAGCTCGCCGAGGTCGCCGACATGGTGGCCGCGGCCCCGTCGGACGAGGAGGCCCACGACCTCGCGGCCCGCTACGACGTCGCCCCGGGCGCGTCCCGGCGCGCGATGCTCGACGACGGCACCGTCGTCGACGTCGTCGTCGCCGGCCTGCGCCACGACGAGCTCGCCGACGGCAGCGGCGTCGCGGGCCTCACGCTGCTGCTCTCGCCGGTCGCGACGCGCCCCATGAACGCCTCCGCCACGAGCGAGGGCGGCTGGGAGTCGAGCGGACTGCGGGCCTGGCTCGCCTCCGACGGCATGGCGCTTCTCCCCGACGACCTCGCCGCCGTCGTCCGCCCCGCGCTCAAGTCCTCCAACGACCAGGGCACCACGCGGGGCTTCGAGGGCATCGCCCAGACCGCCGACGCGCTGTGGGCGCCCTCCGTCGCCGAGGTCTGCGGCGACG
>CALCDK010000003.1 GCA_937900605.1 uncultured Olsenella sp. | reverse complement strand
CCACCCGCCTGACCACCCTGGCCTGCTACGCCATGTGCGGCTGGTTCAACCGCTCCGCGCACGTGACCGACCTCGTGAGCTGGAACCTCTACCTGGGCTGGTACGTCCCCGGCCTGTTCCTCAACAAGCTGTGGTTCGGCGTTTGGCGCCTCTTCTACCGCAACCGTCCGATCGGCATGTCCGAGTACGGCTGCGAGGCCATGCCCAACCTGCACTCCGAGCACCCTCGCCGCAACGACCACACCGAGGAGTACCAGTGCGTCTACCACGAGTACATGCTGCGCTTCTTCGCCAAGCGCCCGTACCTGTGGGCCACGCACGTGTGGAACATGTTCGACTTCGCGGCTGACGCCCGCGACCAGGGCGGCGAGCCCGGCATGAACCACAAGGGCCTGGTCACCTTCGACCGCAAGACCCTCAAGGACTCCTTCTTCATCTACAAGGCCTGGTGGAGCAAGGACCCGTTCGTCCACATCTGCTCCAAGCGCTTTCACGACCGCGCCCAGGACGCCATCTCCGTCAAGGTCTACTCCAACCAGCCCGAGGTCTCCCTGTACGTCGACGGCAAGCTCGTCGAGACCCACAAGGAGAACCCCAGGGACCCGCACGTCTTCCGCTTCTTCGTCACCCTGGACGGCGGTACCGTCCAGCTCGAGGCCAGGGCAGGGGAGTGCGCCGACCAGGCAGAGTTCGCCCGCGTCGACGCCCCCAACCCCGCCTACAAGCTCGCCAAGAAGAAGGACAAGCAGAAGAGCAACTGGGTCGACGCCTAAGCACGCCGTCATGCGCACGGCAGGCCAGAGCTGCCGCGCGTGACCGTCGGGGCCCCGGGCCGAGAGGCTCAGCCATACCCCGGAGCCCAGGGCCCCGGCGCATACGGGTCCGGTCGGAGAAGGGCCGGACCAAGGAACCACTAGGGAGGGAAAGACATGGCCAACACTGAGGGCGGGGGCACCCCCGCCGACTACAAGACCAGGAAGAAGGCCTGGAACAAGGCTCGTAGGAAGGCGACGCGCCCCTTCAAGGTGCTCTGCTTCCTGCTGCCGATCGTGGCAGTCGCCACCGGCATCGCTCTGTACTACTTCAACCTGTTCCCGATGACGATGGACCTCGTCGCCGGCGCCTCGCGCAACCACTACTCCAAGTACGACGAGGGCGCCCAGTACTTCACGAGCGACTACGCCACCGACGAGGAGCGCATCGAGGCCGGCAAGCAGCTCTCCGAGAAGGTCGAGGCCGAGGGCGCGACGCTTCTCAAGAACGACGACGCCGCCCTGCCGCTGCCCGCGGGCGCCAAGGTGACCCTCTTCAGCCACTCCAGCGTCGACGTCGTCTACGGCGGCACCGGCTCCGCCGGCCTGGACACCTCCGAGGTCCCCGACCTGCGCGAGGGCCTCGAGGCCGCCGGCCTGCAGGTCAACCCCACCATGTGGGACTTCTACCAGAGCGGCGCCGGCTCCGAGTACACCCGCCAGAGCGTCTCCATCACCGGCCCGGGCTCCGTCACCAGCAACTCGGTCAACGAGGTCCCCTGGTCCGCCTATGACCAGGCGACCCTCGACTCCGTCGCCGACTACGGCGACGCTGCCGTCGTCGTCCTCTCTCGCGTCGGCGGCGAGGGCTACGACCTCGAGACCAGCAACGACGAGTCCCAGTCCGGCGGCTTCCTCGGCCTGTCCGACGAGGAGCGCGACCTTCTCGCTCACGTCTCCGAGATGAAGTCTCAGGGAACCGTCAAGCGCGTCGTGGTCCTGCTGAACTCCTCCAACCCGATCCAGCTCGACTTCCTCAAGGACCCCCAGTACGACGTCGACTCCGTCCTGTGGGTCGGCGGCGTGGGCGCCCAGGGCGTCAACGCCGTCGGCAAGGTCCTCGCCGGCCAGGTCAGCCCCTCCGGCTCTCTGCCCGACACGTTCCTCTATGACAACCTGTCCGCCCCGTCCCTGGTCAACGCCGGCACCACCGCCTACGCGAACGCCCAGGAGGCCGGCCTCAGCAAGTTCCAGAGGAACTACATGGTCTACCAGGAGGGCATCTACGTCGGGTACCGCTACTACGAGACCCGCTACGAGGACGCCGTCATGGGCACCGGCAACGCCGGGGACTTCGTCTACTCCGACGACGTCGCCTACCCGTTCGGCGCCGGCCTGTCCTACACCACGTTCCAGACCTCTGGCATGAGCGTCGCCTACGACGAGGCCAGCGACTCCTTCGACGTCACCGTTAACGTCGCCAACACCGGCGACGTCGCGGGCCGCAAGGCCGTCAAGGTCTTCGCCCAGAGCCCGTACACGGACTACGACCGTGCCAACGGCATCGAGAAGCCCGCGGTCCAGCTCGTCGGCTTCACCAAGACCAAGCTCCTCGAGCCCGGCGAGTCCCAGACGGTCGACGTCAGGGTCTCCCGTCGCGACCTGGCCTCCTATGACGCCAACGGCGCCAAGACCTACGTCCTCGACGCGGGCGACTACCGCCTGACCGTCGCCGACGACGCGCACGCCGCCACCAACAACGTCCTGGCTGCCAAGGGCTTCTCCCCCGCCAGCACCCAGGGCCGCATGGACGCTGCGGGCGACGCCTCGCTGGTGTACACCTACACCAACCCCGCCCTCGACGTGACGACTTACGCCACCGCCGAGAACGGCGCCCAGATCACCAACCGCTTCGACGACGCCGACCTCAACCGCGCCGACTACGTGGGCGACCAGCACGTCACCTACCTGTCCCGCTCCGACTGGGCCGGCACCATGCCCACCGAGGCCCCGGTCCTGACCGCCACCGAGGGCATGGTCTCCGAGCTCGCCGACTCCCGCTATGACGCGGGCATGTACGAGGGCCGCTACTCCGACGCCACCATGCCCACCACCGGCGCCAAGAACGGCCTGAGGCTCATCGACATGAAGGGCCTCGACTACGACGACCCCATGTGGGACCAGCTGCTCGACCAGCTCAGCCCCAAGGACATGGCCTTCGTCATCAGCTCCATCGAGCTGCCCGGCACGCGTGACGAGAACGGCCCGACCGGCCTGACCACCACGCTCTTCGGCGCCAAGTCCGACGTCAAGACCATGGGCCTGCCCTCCGAGGACGTCATGGGCGCCACGTTCGACACCGAGCTGCTCAACGAGGTCGGCCGCATGATCGGCAACGACTGCATCGCCGCCAAGACCACCTTCCTCTACGGCCCCGGCGCCAACATCCACCGCAACGCCTACGCCGGCCGCAACTTCGAGTACTTCTCCGAGGACGGCTTCCTGTCCGGCAAGCTGCTCTCCGCCGAGTGCCAGGGCATCCAGTCCAAGGGCGCCATGGTCATGGTCAAGCACTTCGCCATGAACGACCAGGAGACCAACCGCTCCGGCTGCTGCATCTGGTCCAACGAGCAGGCCACCCGCGAGGTCTACCTGCGCGCCTTCGAGGACGCCTTCACCGAGGGCAAGGCCAACGGCGTGATGAGCTCCTACACCCGCATCGGCTGCCACTGGAACGGCTCCAACGAGTACATGATCAATGGCATCCTGCGCACCGAGTGGGGCTGCAACGGCGTCGTCATCTCCGACAACTCCGGCATGAGCAACAAGTGGATGGACGGCGCCGACGGCGTCCTGGCCGGCACCGACTGCTTCGACTCCATGACCCAGATCGAGTGGAAGCAGCTCCAGAACTACTACGACGACCCCGTCGTGGTGTCCGCCATGCGCGACTGCGTCCACCGCATCGCCTACTCCGTGCTCAACTCCCTGGGCATGAACGGCATCGGCCCCGACACCCACGTCAGCTACACCTACCCGGCGTACGTGATGGTCGACTTCGCCTGCTTCGCCGTCTCCGTGGCCGGCTTCGTTGCCTGCCTGGTCCTGACGATTGTCCGCAGCCGTCGCTTCCACCGCGACAACCCCAAGCCCGTCAAGCCCGTCTCCGACGCCGCGCGACAGTAGTCTGCACCCCTGAGGAGGTGGCGGTCCGGGCCTCGTCCCGGGCCGCTGCCTCCCTTCTCATCGATTGGAGGTAGCTCGTGGAGAACGACTCCAAGACCTACGCCAACGTCATGTCGCCGTTCGACCTCGGCGGCGTCACCCTCAGGAACCGCATCGTCTTCGCCCCCACCACGCTGGGCCTGGACCACGACGAGTACATGGCCAAGATCTCCGCCATCGCCAACGGCGGTGCCGGCATGGTCATCATCGGCGACGTCCCCGTGGGCAAGTTCCCGCCGCAGTCCCTTCGCACCAAGAAGGGCTTCGCGTACTACCAGGAGCTCACTGGGATCATCCACTCCGCCGGCGCCGTGGCCTGCGCCCAGCTGCACCAGTCCGACTCCGACATCAAGGGCATGCTCAAGTACGTCCCGGGCGTGCTCTCCAAGAAGATCACGCCGATGGAGCTGCGCCCGCTGCTCACGGGCCTGACCGGCGACTACATCACCAAGATGCCCGTCAAGAAGGTCCGCAAGATCATCGACCAGTTTGGCTCCTCCGCCGTCCTGGCCAAGAAGGCCGGCTTCGACGTCATGCAGGTCCACGGCGACCGCATGTGCGGCAGCTTCTCCTCCCCGCTGTTCAACTCCCGCACCGACGAGTTCGGCGGCAGCCTCGAGAACCGCGCCCGCTTCTGTGTCGAGGCCGTCCGCGCCGTGCGCGCCGCGGTGCCCGACACGCCCATCGACTACAAGCTGCCCGTCCGTCTCGAGGACCCCAAGTACGGCAGCGCCGGCTTCACGCTCGGCGAGCTCGCCTACGTCGTCCCCGAGCTGGAGCGCGCCGGCGTCACCAGCTTCCACGTCACCCTCGCCAACCACGCGTCGCTTGTCGACACGTGCCCCCCGCGCAACCACCCGTACTTCAAGGAGGAGGGCTGCTTCCTGCCCTTCTGCGACGAGGTCCGCAAGTACACCGACCTGCCCATCTGCGGCGTCGGCGCGCTCGAGCACCCCGACTTCGTCGACGAGCAGATCGGCTCAGGCCGCATCCAGCTCGCCGCCATGAGTCGCCAGCTCATCGCGGACTCCGCCTGGGCCAACAAGGTGGCCGCGGGCGAGGCGGACAAGATTCACTACTGCGTCCGCTGCAACAGGAAGTGCCTCGGCGGCATGCAGGCCCACGAGGGCGTCCACTGCATCTTCGACGCGAAGAAGCAGGACAACTAGCTTTCACGCCCGCCGGGATCGGCCCGGCGGGCTCTGTCGCATACGCGAGAAAGGAGCCACATGGCTGACAAACCCGCAACGGCGGCGGCAAGCTCCGCTTCCACCGCCCTGAACCGGGCGAAGGGGTACCAGCTTGTGCTGTTCCCGTTCAACAACGGCGCCACCAACGTGTACTACGTGCTTCTGATGAACTACATCGCCTACTACGCCAACGGCGTCCTGGGCCTCGTGCTGGCGTTTGCCACCACCATGGTCACGGTCACCCGTGCGCTCGACGCGTTCATCGACCCGGTCGTGGGCATGCTCATCGACCGCACCGAGACCAAGATCGGCAAGTTCCGCCCGTTCATCATCCTCGGCAACGTCGTCATGGCGGTCTCCTCGATCCTGCTGTTCTACGCGCTGAGGGCCTTCGCCGACGCCGGCGTCATCAAGTACGTCCTGTACACGGTGCTGTACCTCGCGCTGATGGTGGGCTACTCCATCCAGACCTCCTGCACGCGCTCCGGCCAGACCTGCCTGACCAATGACCCGAAGCAGCGCCCGACCTTCACGCTGTTCAACACCGTCGCCTCCCTCGCGGGCATGGGCGTGACCATGGCCGTCGCCTCCATCGTCGGCGGCCAGGTCGGCTTCGGCACCGAGGCCTTCTTCAACTTCCTCATCCCGCTGGTCATCCTGCTCTCCGCCGGCCTCACCGCCCTTGCCGTCATCGGCATCGCGGGCAAGGACCGCAAGGAGTTCTGGGGCCTCGGCGGCGGCGAGAGCCAGCCGAACCTCAAGGTCCGCGACTACCTCGCCATCCTGAAGTCCAACAAGGAGCTCCAGCGCCTCGCCGTTGCCGCCTCCGGCACCAAGTTCGCCTTCGCGCTTGCCACCCAGACCGCCGTCGGCGCGCTGCTCTACAGCTGCATGATGGGTGACTACAACCAGTTCTACCTGCCCATGTACATCATCGGCTACATCGGATCCGCCCCGTTCTTCCTCGGCGGCCTCAAGATGAGCCAGAAGCACGGCCAGAAGAAGACGCTCGTCACCTTCACCTGCGTCGCGCTCGCCTGCTACGTCGGCGTCACCGCCCTGCTCGCCATGTGGAACCCCAACGACCCGGCGTTCACCATGGCGCTGTGGAGTACCGAGGGCGGCTTCCACCTGACGCTCAACGCGTACACCATCGCGTTCATCATCCTGTACGGCATCGGCTACGGCGCGTACTACTCCACCGCCGACATGGCCATCCCGATGGTCGCCGACGTCTCCGACTACGAGATGTACCGCACCGGCAACTACGCCCCGGGCGTCATCGGCACGCTCTTCTCGTTCATCGACAAGCTCGTCAGCTCCCTGGCCGCCACCGTGCTCGGCATCGCCGTCACCTTCGTCGGCCTGACCACGCTGCCCGACACCACTACCCCGTACATGCCGGGCATGAACGTGCTGACCATCGTCCTGTTCTGCATCATCCCGATGATCGCGTGGGTCTTCACGCTCATCGCCATGAGGAAGTACAGCCTCACCGGCGAGCGCATGAAGGAGATCCAGGCCGTCAACGCCTGCCGCAAGGACGCCATCGCCAACGGCATGACCACCGAGCAGGCCCTTGCCACGTACAAGACCATGGACCAGGTTCCCGAGCAGTACAGGAACCTCTAGGTTTCACGGTAGGGGAGACTCAACCATCCATACCCCCTCGGAAGGGCGTCCGGAGCGATCCGGGCGCCCTTTTCGCATGCTCGGGTGCCGCCCGCCATGTCCTTGCCGGCACTATCAACAGGCCGCTCCAATGCAAGCCGAAGGGCACCTCTGATGTACCAGATGTGGGAACAGGGGCGTCTAACTGGCCTTCATTGGTTCATTCACGCCGCTGCCAGGCGTAATCCACGGGTGTGCGCAGCTTCATGACAGAAGGCTCGTGCAACGAGAAGACAGATTCCAGCCAATAAAATCGCAGGTAGATAACGGTATGTACGTTCACCCGCCAAAATCGACCGCTCACCGAAAGACCATTTTTCAGCTGAAATAGAATCAGCTTTTGGTAATCTGATATATCAGATGACCGCACGACGGCAAGGAGTTCGAGTGCTAATCCACCGCATTGCCTGCCCGGTCTATTCGCGTGGCGCCGTCGCGCCGCGACTTCCCCAACTCATTCTGATGGCCCCCCGCCGCGCGCGGGACGTGGCCCCTCTTCGCTAAGCGCCTGTCCTCGGTCGGGGGACGGGTGTCTGTTTGGGCTCGTGGGGATGCGGGCCCGCCTGCAAGTGCTCATTTACTTGAAGGAGGTAAACAATGAGCAAGGATTCAAGGGAGAGCTCGGGCAAGAAGGCCATCTGGAGTGGCCTGTCTGCCGCCTGCTCTCTCGTTCTCGCCGTGTCGATCGGCGTCGGGGGCATCCTCGAGGGCTACAAGGCCACCATCGACACCCAGCTGGGCACCACCAGCGAGAAGCTCGTTTCCAAGAGCACCGAGGACGAGCCGCTGTACTCCCGCTTCACGCCCTCCAAGGAGGTCCTGAACGAGGACGGCACCGGCAACTCCCACGCCCTCATCGAGAAGGCCATGGACCTCAACCGTCGCCAGGCCTCCGAGGGCGCCGTCCTGATCAAGAACAGCGACGTCGAGGGCCAGGGCCTGCCGATTGCCCAGGGCTCCAACGTCACCCTGCTGGGCATCCGCTCCGAGATCCCCATGCTGGGCTCCAGCTTCGGCCTTCGCCTCTACGGCCCCTGCATCACGCTTGAGCAGGCCCTGTCGCAGAACAAGACCGACTTTGCCCACACCATCGTCAACAACGCCAAGATCGACAAGAAGACCGGCGAGATGGCCCTCACCCCCACGATCTCCGAGTGGACCGGCGAGGAGTTCGAGTTCGACGGTGCCGGCATGCAGGTCAACCCTGTCATGTCCGACATCTACGCGCAGCTCAACGGCAAGTACAAGCACGGTCACTCCGAGATGACCTCCCCCAAGTACGACCCGATGGAGCCGTCCCTCGACGAGATCGCGCAGACCAACCCGGACTTCAAGTCCTCGTTCGCCGAGTACGGTGACGCCGCGATCGTCGTCGTCTCCCGCCCGTTCGCCGAGTCCATCGACTACCAGCCAGGCGGCGTGGTCGAGGGCCTGGGCGCTGAGGAGCCCCTGCAGCTCACCAACAACGAGCGCGACGCCATCAAGCTGGCCAAGGAGGCCTCCGACAACGTCGTCGTGATCCTCAACACCTCCAACCCGGTCGAGATCAAGGAGCTGGCCGACGACCCCGAGGTCGACGCCATCCTGTGGATCGGCTTCCCGGGCGCCTACGGCATGCTCGGCGTCGCCGACGTGCTCTCCGGCAAGGTGAACCCCTCCGGCGCGCTGGTGGACACCTACGCCACCAAGAACATGTCCGCCCCCGCCATGCAGAACATGGGCGACTTCGAGTACGCCAACGCCGACCAGATCACCCGCGAGGACTCCAAGAACTACGTCGTGGAGGCCGAGGGCATCTACAGCGGCTACCGCTACTACGAGACCCGCTACTATGACGCGGTCATGGGCAAGGGCAACGCCACCTCCACCGTCGGCGCCTACGCGTCCAACGGCGGCTGGAACTACGCCGACGAGGTCGTCTACCCGTTCGGCCACGGCCTGTCCTACACCACCTTCTCCAAGCAGTTCGAGGGCGAGCCCGTCGTCAGCATCGAGAAGGACGCCGAGACCGGCTGCACCAACGCCTTCGTCACCTTCAACGTCAAGGTGACCAACACCGGCGACGTCGCGGGCAAGACCCCGGTCCAGATCTACGGCCAGGCCCCGTACGTCGAGGGCGGCGTGGAGAAGTCCGCGATCCAGCTCCTCAACTTCGAGAAGTCCAAGCTCCTCGAGCCCGGCGAGTCCCAGGTCGTTCCCGTCAAGGTCGACCTCGAGTACATCGCCAGCTACGACGCCTCCTATGACAACGGCGATGGCACCTTCGGCACCTACGTCATGGACCCCGGCACCTACTGGTTCTCCATCGGTGACGGCTCCCACGACGCCGTGAACGCCGTCATGGCCGCCCAGGGCGTCAGCGCCTCCCGCCTGACCGGCAAGGCCGACGCCTCCCGCGCCTGGAGCCTCGAGGTGACCGAGGACGTGCTCCCCAGGGACGCCTTCTCCATCACCAAGACCGGCGCCAAGGTCTCCAACCAGCTCGACTACGCCGACTGGAACCACTTCCAGCCCGGCGAGGTGACCTACCTGTCCCGCGCCGACTGGGCCGGCACCTGGCCCAAGACCTACACGGGCCTCACCGTCACCAACGAGCAGCTGCTCAACGACCTCAACGGCAAGTACTACCAGACCAAGACGGACGACGACACCTCTGCCGTCAAGTGGGACCAGAAGTCCGACGTCATGATCTGGGACCTCGCCGGCAGGGACTTCGACGACCCCCTGTACAACGAGGCCACTGACAAGATGAGCCTCGAGGAGGCCCTGTACCTCGACACCTTCGGCGGTCCCTCCATCCCCGGCATCGCCTCCCTCGGTTCCGTCGAGCACTACATGACCGAGAACGCCGGCAACGGCGTCGTGGTCGCGCTCAACGCCACCAAGGACCCGGGCGCGCCCTGGGCCATCCCCGCTGACGACGTCAACGCTGCCTGGAACCCGACCGTCTTCGGCAACGCCGTCCTCACCGCCGCCTGCTTCAACAACGACCTCTACTACGAGCTCGGCTCCTTCATCGGCGAGGAGTCCCTGTTCACCGGCATCGCCATGCTCTGGGGCCCCGGCCTCAACACGCACCGTCACGCCTACAACGGCCGTAACGGCGAGTACTACTCCGAGGACCCAGTGCTCTGCGGCAACGCCGCCATGGAGTTCGCCATCGGCGCCCTCAACTACGGCCTGATCGCCTCCCCGAAGCACTTTGCCTTCAACGACCAGGAGACCAACCGCGCCGGTATCGCCCCGTACATGACGGAGCAGCGCGCCCGCGAGGCCGAGCTGCGCGCCTGGCAGATCGCCTTCGAGGCCACCAAGTACGACACCGAGGACACTGACGCCGGCATGCGCGGCCTCATGACCTCCTTCTCCAAGATCGGTTCCGTCGAGTGCACCGTCTCCCGCGGCCTCATGACCAACATCCTCAAGGACGAGTGGGGCTTCCAGGGCTACGCGGTCACCGACATCTACGATGACACCGACCTCTGGACCGCGGTCCTGACCTCCGGCGTCACCTGCTTCGACACCCGTGGCATGTCCGGCTTCTACGGCTCCACGACCCTCGAGACCTGCCCCACGTTCTCCCAGCAGGTCGACGGCAGCACCATCGGCCCCGACTCCGTCGTCGGCGACGCGACCGTCCAGGCCGCTGCCAAGGAGTCCGCGCACAACATGCTGTACGCCATGGCCCAGTCGAACCTCATGAACCGCTACAACTCGACGTCGCACGTCGAGCAGCAGATGACCTGGTGGCGTGGCGCCTACATCGCCGCGATCGCCGTCTCCGGCCTGCTCACCCTCGGCTGCGCCGCCCTCTACGTCCGCTCCGACAAGTCCAAGAAGGGTGAGGTGAAGTAGGAATGGCATCTACCAAGAAGATCGGTGCCGCCGTCGTCATCAGATCCATCGCGGCCGTGCTCGGCGTGATCGGCCTCGCCGTCGTCCTCGTCTGCAACGCCAAGGGCGGCCAGTGCGCCTTCGCCGGCCTGTTCGGCTACGTCCTGGGCGCCGCCCTCGCCATCGTGTTCGCCGGCCTGTCCGTCTGGGCCCCCGGCCACGAGTGGGAGCGCGGCCTCGTCGGCCCCGCCTGCAACATCGCCGGCGTCATCGCCTTCGTCCTGACCGCGATCAACATGTTTGCCGAGCGCATCCTGCTCGTCTCGGGCCTCTTCACCTGGGACTCCATGAACACCATGGGCTGGACCGCGTTCTACCTGACCGCCGCCGCGGCCATCTGCTTCGCCGCCGCCGCGCTCTTCCTCGTCATCGGTGCGTTCTTCGCCCCGAAGCAGGTCGAGCAGGCCTAGCCTCGCAGCCTCTTCGGCGCCCGCCCTCCCGGTGACGCCGTGATGCCTGTTCCCGGGAGCTTCTCCCTCCCTCGGACACCCCGTCAGGGCCGTCCCCGAAGCCTCGGCTTCGTGGGGCGGCCCTTTCGCATGAGTCAGCACCGCGCGCACGGCCGTTCCCCGCTGCGCGCCCCGGTTCCTCCGCGTCCCGTCCCGCCCCGGCCGCCCGGGCGGTGTGCTAACGTCGGTGCCCACCGAAGGGGGAGGGGGACACGTGGACGAGGGCCGCGTCGCATACGAGGACCAGTGGCTGCTGGCGTGGGACAAGCCCGCCGGCATCATCGTGCACGACGATGGCACGGGCGCCCGCACCCTGACCGACGTGGTCCGCGAGCACCTCGAGGCCACGGGCCGCGAGGGGGTGCGCCCCCAGCCGGTGCAGCGTCTCGACGCGCCCACCACCGGCCTCGTGCTCTTCTCGCTGGACAAGTCGTGTCAGGCCTCCCTCGACGCCCAGGTGGCCGGCCACCAGATGGACAAGACCTACCTGGCCGTCGTCTCGGGCCGCGGCAAGGCCTCGCGCACCCGCGTCAGGCTCCTGGCGTGCGAGTCGGGCCGCAGCCTGCTCGAGGTGCGCCTGCTCACCGGTCGCAGGCACCAGATTCGCGTGCACCTCTCGTCGCTGGGGTTCCCCATCGTCGGCGACGAGCTCTACGGCGGCGCCCGCTGCCGGGAGGGGCTGCTGCTCCACGCCCTGTCCGAGGCCGTCACCCACCCGGTGACGGGCGAGAGGGTCGTGCTGCGCACGGCCTGGCCCACCCGCGTCTGGCCGCGCGAGGTCCCGCGCTAGGGGCGCCCCGGTCCCGCGCCGGACTCGGTCCCGCGGCTCCTCTCGCCGCGTGGTTCGCGATCGCGAATGGGCTTCCTGAGTGGTGCGGCCCCTCACGCGCCGGCACGGCCCGCGCGGTGGGATAATCTTGTGCCAAACGGCCGCTTGCCGGCGGCCCGCACATTCGGGCGGCGCGCGTGCGCCCCCAGAGACGTGGAGAGGGGTATTCATGGCCGACACCATGCGTGGCGTCTACACCAACCTGACCGACATCCGCCGCAAGGTCTTCTGCGAGGTCGCGAAGATCGCCTACGCCCAGGACGAGGCCGCCAAGGTGGCCGAGGGCGAGGCCCAGAAGGCCGCCGTCCTCGACGACGCCGCGCGCCAGATGGCCGAGCTGCCGTACAAGATCGTCCCCGGCGACGTCGCCACCTACCGCGAGAGCGTCTTTCACGAGCGCGCCATCGTCTCCGAGCGCGTCCGCCTGGCCATGGGCCTGCCGCTGCAGGGCGTCGACCGTCCCATCAGCATCGCCGACGGCCTGGCCGAGGCGTCCATCGACGCCACCTACTACGAGCCGCCCCTGGTCAACGTCATCAAGTTCGCCTGCAACGCGTGCGAGGACAACACCTACACGGTGACCAACGCCTGCCAGGGCTGCCTGGCGCACCCCTGCCGCGAGATCTGCCCCAAGGGCGCCATCACCTTCAAGGACAAGAAGGCCTACATCGACCAGGAGAAGTGCGTCCACTGCGGCCTGTGCTTCAAGACCTGCCCGTACCACGCCATCCAGCACCACGTGCGCCCCTGCGCCGAGGCCTGCGGCATGAACGCCATCGGCTCCGACGACCAGGGCCGTGCCGACATCGACTACGAGAAGTGCGTCTCCTGCGGCCAGTGCCTCATCAACTGCCCGTTCGGCGCCATCGCCGACAAGAGCCAGATCTACCAGGTGATCCAGGCCGTCAACGCAGGCGACGAGGTCATCGCCGAGGTCGCCCCCGCCTTCGTCGGCCAGTTCGGCGGCAAGGGCAACGTCGACAAGCTGCGCGACGCCTTCACCCAGCTGGGCTTCTCGGGCATGGAGGAGGTCGCCATCGGCGCCGACCTGTGCGCCATGCAGGAGGCCGAGGACTTCCTCGAGGAGGTCCCCGAGAAGCTCCCGTTCATGGGCACCTCGTGCTGCCCCGCCTGGTCCGTCATGGCCAAGAAGGAGTTCCCGGAGCACGCCGAGTGCATCTCCATGGCCCTCACGCCCATGACGCTCACCGCGCGCCTCATCCGCCAGCAGCACCCCAACGCCAAGATCGTCTTCGTCGGGCCCTGCTCGGCCAAGAAGCTCGAGGCCATGCGCAAGTCCGTCCGCTCCGAGGTCGACTTCGTCCTGACCTTCGAGGAGATGGCCGGCATGATGGCCGCCAAGGACATCGACTACACCAAGCTCGCCGGCGAGGGCGAGTCTGACTTCGGCGTGGCCTCCGCCGACGGCCGCGGCTTCGCGGTCGCGGGCGGCGTCGCCAACGCGGTGGTCAACGCCATCCACCGCACCCACCCCGACGTCGAGGTCCACGTGGTCAACGCCGAGGGCCTGGACAACTGCCGCAAGATGATGAAGGACGCCGTGAAGGGCAAGTACCCCGGCTACCTCGTCGAGGGCATGGCCTGCCCGGGCGGCTGCGTCGCCGGCGCCGGCACGCTGCAGTCCATCACCAAGACCACCGCGGCGGTCAAGCGCTACGCCAAGAAGAGCCCGCACGCCAACGCCTGCGACAACGAGTACCTGGACGTCCTGCCCTCGCTTGAGCGCGAGGAGGACGGCAAGCAGGTCGACCCCGTCACCGAGACGCTCGAGGCACAGAACCTCGACGCCTAGCGCGCGCGAGGCCCGCACGGCCCCGCGCGGGGCCCGTCCGGCCCGTGGGCCCGTCCCCAGTGCGGGGACGGGCCCACGCCCGTCTGCGGCCGCGGGGCGCGCCGGTGCTCGGGGCCGCGTCGCCCGCGCGCGAGAGCCACGGACCGCGGGCCCGGGCGGGCGGCTGCTATGATGGGGCGTCGCCCCGCGAGGGGGCGCACTTCTCGCCGGATCAGGAAGAGGCAACGAATGCTCAAGGTCTCCCAGGCCATCCTCCACGTCTTCGACTTCGACTCGGGCTCCACGTACTTCTCGGAGTACCCGCTGGACCTGTCGGTGCGCCAGACGCGCTCGTACGTCCAGCGCCACCTGCGCAAGATCTCGTCCAACGCCGACTCGCGCCATGGCAGCTTCTCGCCGGAGTCGGGCTTCGCCGATGAGCTCGCGGCGTACTTCCGCGGCCAGCGCGAGTTCGTGGAGTTCTCCGTGCAGATCGCCCAGTGGTTCTGGGAGGAGCTGCGCCGCCTGGAGGACATGGAGCAGTGCGACCTGCTCGTCGCCGACTTCGTGGACACCGACGAGTCCAAGGTGGACGCCTCGTCCACGGACGCCGAGGTGGACGCCGCGTTCGACGGCCCGGCGGGCAGGCGCTTCTTCGCCGTCATCCTGCTGCCGCGCAAGCCCAGCTTCATGCACGAGGTGGGCGGCGCCTGCAACGACATCTGCCGCCAGGACGCCACGCTGCCCAACCCCTCGCAGAAGGTGGACACCTACGTGCTCGTCGACGCCGACGACATGTCGATCGACTTCCACGACAAGGAGCGCAGCGTCGGCGGCACCACCGTCTCGCTGGTGCCCGAGCGGTTCCTGCAGTGCTCAAGCGAGGCCTCGAGCCACGAGGTCATCGACGAGGTCAGCGTCATCGTCCGCGACGTGGCCGAGGAGTACGGCCTCACGCCCGCCGTCGAGGTGGGCCGCGCCAAGGCCCTCGTGGCCGCCCAGGCCGACGCGGAAGAGTCCTTCTCGCCCGCCGAGGTGGGCCGTGCGATCTTCGAGGACCGCCCCGAGGTGGCCGAGCGCTACGAGGAGCGCGTGCGCGAGGCACAGCTGCCCGAGGAGGCCCCGGTGCGCCGCGGCGTGGCCAACCGCCTCACCAAGAGCCACAAGATCCGCACCGACACGGGCATCGAGATCACCTTCCCGTCCGAGCTGACCGACAAGCCCGGCTACATCGACTTCGTCACCGAGTCCGACGGGCACATCTCGATCACCATCGGCAACGTCGCGAGCATCGAGAACCGCTAGCGCCGCCGGGTGCGGCGGCGTCGCGCCCCGGACGCCGGCCGCGCGCGGGCGGTGCCGGGGGCGTAGCTCCGTCGCCGTCTCCGCGGCGGTGCCCGGACGCTGCCGCGACCGGCCCGCCTTGGCATCGTGTTCATCTCATGGCCGGGCCCCCGAGCGGCTAGAATCTGACTCGTGATCCTCTCGCAACCATCCCAAGGAGGCGCCATGACCATGAGGCACACGCCCTCGCACGAGGACACCCACGCCGGTCGCGGCATCACCCGCCGTGACGCCATCCGTGCCATGCTCGGTGCGGGCGCCGTGGCCGCCCTCGCGCCCACTGCCGCCTTCGCCACCAGCACCCAGCAGCAGCTCGACGCCAAGCAGCTCTCGTTCGACCAGGCGCAGGAGCGCCTCGACGCCATCGGCCAGGAGGTGGCCGACCTCGCCGGGCAGCTCTCGCAGACCCAGCAGCAGGTGGGCGACCTCGAGGGCCAGATCGCGCAGAAGCAGGCCGACATCGACGCCACGCAGCAGCAGATCGAGCAGACCCTCGAGCAGGTCCAGCAGAAGCAGGGCGTGCTGGGCGAGCGCATGAGCGCGGCCTACAAGTCCGGCTCGCAGAGCACCCTCGACGTCCTGCTGTCCTCGTCGAGCTTCGAGGAGCTCACGGGCAACATCTTCTATCTCGACAAGATAAGCCAGGCCGACCGCCGCGCCATCGACGAGGTCAGGCAGCTGCAGGCGCAGCTCGAGGACCAGAAGGGCCAGCTCCAGGACCAGAAGGGCCAGCTCGAGGAGCAGAAGGCCGACCTCGAGGACCTCGAGGAGCAGGAGCTCGCCGACGTCCAGGCCAAGCAGGCCGAGGCCCAGCAGCTCGTCGACGGCCTGTCCGAGGAGGTCCGCGACCTCATGGCCCAGCGCGACGCCGAGCTCGTCGCGGCACAGAAGGCCGCCGAGGAGGAGCGCCGCCGCCAGGAGGAGGCCAACAAGCTGCAGCAGCAGAACGCCAACAGGCCCGGTCCCTCCAAGCCCTCGCGCCCCGGCGGCGGCAACACCACCATCCTGGGCAACGGCTCGCTCGCGGCCGTCGCCGCCGCCGCCAACTCCACGCCGTCGCCGGGCTCCGGCCTGTGCGCGGCCTGGGTCTCCAACGTCTTCGCGCGCGCCGGCGTGGGCAGCTTCGGCGGCAACGCCGACGACATGTACTACGCCTGGTGCGGCTTCTCCACCGGCAGCATCCAGCCCGGCATGATCATCGCCGTTCCCACCGCGCCGTACAGCCCGGCCGCGCGCCTCTACGGTCACGTGGGCATCTACCTGGGCAACGGCATCGTCCGCCACAACCA
>CALCDK010000002.1 GCA_937900605.1 uncultured Olsenella sp. | reverse complement strand
TTGCCAAGTGCTTCCGCGACGAGGACCTGCGCGCCGACCGCCAGCCCGAGTTCACCCAGGTCGACGTCGAGATGAGCTTCGTCACCAAGGACGACGTCATGGGCATGCTCGAGGACGTCATGTCCGAGGCCCTCGGCAAGGTGGGCGTCGAGATGCCCACCCCGCTGCGCCGCATCTCGTACTGGGACGCCATGGACACCTACGGCTCCGACAAGCCCGACACCCGCTACGGCATGGAGCTGCACGACGTCACCGGCCTGTTCGCCGAGTCCAGGTTCAAGCTCTTCGCCACCGCCGCCGCCACCGAGGGCCAGTACGTCAAGGCCATCAACGCCAAGGGCGCCGGCAGCTGGGCGCGCGCCAAGATCGACAAGCTCTCCGGCGTCGCCGCGGGCTTCGGCGCCAAGGGCCTCGCGTGGCTCGCCTTCCGCGAGGACGGCACCGTGGGCGGCCCCATCGTCAAGTTCTTCTCGGACGCCGAGATGGACGCCCTGCGCGCCGAGATGTCCGTCGAGCCCGGCGACCTCGTGCTCTTCGCCGTCGCCGACCGCCTGCAGGCCGACGAGATCATGGGCGGCATGCGCTCGCACATGGCCGACGCCCTTGGCGTCGAGCGCCCGGGCCACGACTTCCTCTGGGTCGTCGACTTCCCGCTCTTCCACTGGGACGAGGAGCGCGGTGCCTACGCCTCCGAGCACCAGCCCTTCACCCTGCCCAACGAGGAGGACCTCGACAAGCTCGAGTCCGACCCGCTTTCGGTGGGCTCGCAGACCTACGACTTCGTCATGGACGGCTTCGAGGCCGGCGGTGGCGGCATGCGCATCCACAACGCCGACCTGCAGATGCGCATCCTCAAGCTGCTCGGCTTCACCGAGGAGCAGGCCCAGGAGCAGTTCGGCTTCCTCATGGAGGCCCTCGGCTTCGGCGCGCCTCCCATGGGCGGCTTCGCGCTCGGCCTCGACCGCGTCTGCATGCTGCTCGCCGGCGCCGACTCGATTCGCGAGGTCATGGCGTTCCCCAAGACCACGTCGGGCTCCGACCTCATGAGCGACGCGCCCTCCGAGGTGAGCGACGACCAGCTCAGGGACGTCTCGCTGCGCCTGCTCTAGTCACCTGTCACCCGTGCGGGCCCGCCCTTCCGGCGGGCCCGCCGCCATCCGGGGCCACTTCGCCCCGACCGAGGAGGAGCCATGGACGCCCACGACGTCACCGACGGGGCCATCGACACGCTCGTCGTCTACTGCCCCCCCTACGAGGGGAGCCTCTGCCACGCGGTGCTTCTCGCCGCGTGCCGCGGCCTGGAGGCGGCCGGCCGGTCGTACCGCGTCGTCGACCTCTACGAGGACGGCTTCGACCCGGCCCTGCGCGCCGTCGACCTCGCGACCTACATGCGCGGCACGAGCTCGGACCCGCTGGTCGCGCGCTACCAGGACCTGCTGGGCCGTTCGCGCCACCTCGTCCTGGTCGCCCCCATCTGGTGGAACGACCTGCCCGCCATGCTCAAGGGCTGGGTCGACAAGGTCATGCTCGTCGGGTTCTCCTGGGAGGCCACCGGCCACGGGCTCCACGGCACGCTGGGCGACAGGGTCCGCTCGGTGGACCTGCTGAGCACCTCGGCCGCGCCCACGGTCCAGCTCGAGTCCGCCGTGCGCCCGTGCGTCCTGGAGGCCACGTTCGCGCAGCTGGGCATCCCCGAGCGCTGCTGGCACAACTTCGGCGGCATGGACCAGAGCACGCAGGCTCAGCGTGAGGCCTGGCTGGGGCGCGTCGAGAGGCTCATGGCCCGCGGGGACGGGTGCTGATGCGCGCCCTGGCGGTCGCCGCCGGCGGCGCCGTGGGCAGCCTGCTGCGCTGGGGGATCGGGCTCCTCGTCGCGCCCGTGGCGAGCGGGCTGCCCGTCGCGACCCTCGTCGCCAACGTGGCGGCGGGGCTGCTCGTCGGGCTCTTCGGCGGCCTCGTGCCGGCGCTTTCGCTGCCCGAGGAGGTGCGCCTGCTGCTGTGCGTGGGCCTGTGCGGGGGACTGTCGACTTTCTCGACGTTCTCCAGCGAGACCCTGGGGCTCGTTCATTCGGCGGGGCCGCTGCCGGCGCTCGCCAACGTCATCGTCAACGTGGCCACCTGCCTGGTGGCCGTCTGGGCCGGCGGCCGCATCGCCGGCATGGTCGCCTAGGAGGTGCCGTGGAGAAGGAGGTCTGGCGCGGGGGCAACATGCTCTACCCGCTGCCCGTCGTGATGGTGAGCTGCGCCGACGCGAGCGGCGAGCGCGACATCGTGACCGTTGCCTGGACGGGCACGGTCTGCACCAACCCGCCCATGCTCTACGTCTCGTTGCGGCCCGAGCGCCACAGCTACCACATCGTGCGCGAGTCCGGCGAGTTCGTTGTCAACCTGGTGAGCTCGCGGCTGCAGCGCGCCTGCGACTGGTGCGGCGCGCGCTCGGGGCGCGACCACGACAAGTTCGAGGAGTGCGGGCTGCACGCAGCGGACGCCTCCTCGCTCGGGCTCGCGCCCGTCATCGAGGAGTCGCCGGTCAACCTCGAGTGCCGCGTGACCGACGTCCTCGAGCTCGGCAGCCACCACATGTTCCTGGCCGAGGTCAAGGCCGTGCAGGTGGACGCCTCGCTGCTCGACGAGCGCGGCCGGCTCGACCTGTCGCGCGCCAACCTCACCGCCTACAGCCACGGCGAGTACCGCGAGCTGGGCCGTCGCCTCGGCACCTTCGGCTACGCCGTGCGCAAGCCCAGGGCGGGGAGGGGCGGAAGGCCCGGGCAGGCCCCCCGCGGCGGTCGCGGCCGCGGGCCGCGTCCCGATGGGGGGGGGCGCCGCCGCTGGGTCGCCCGCCGGCCTGGTCCCGGGGCGCCCTCGAGCTCCCCGGGGCGCCGGTCGCTCTCGTCGCTAGGCCGCCTCGCCCCTCTCGCCCGTGCCGTCGTGCGCCCTGCCGGCGCGCGCCCGGCCCAAGCCGCTGCGGATCGAGGCGTACTCCATGACCAGCAGCACGAGCAGGATCGCCATGGACACCAGCGCGCCCACCACGGCGCCCGCCAGGCCGGAGAACCTCACGAGCAGCACGAGCACCGGCACGCTGAACGCGAGCGCGACCAGGTAGAGCTTGGACACCTGCCGTTGGGCTCGCAGCACCGTGACCATCTGGTACAGGAAGTCGATGCACGCGCAGATGCCCCCGGTCGCCACCATGACGTAGGCGAGCGGTCGCAGCGGCTCGAAGTCCAGGCCGTACATGAGGCTCATGAGGGGGATGCCCAGCCAGCCCATGAACAGCGCCATCGCCCCGGTGATGAGCGCGATGGCCCCCATCATGGCCACGACCAGCAGGTCGAAGCGGCGGTGCTTCTCGGGGTCGTCCCAGATGCGCGCCAGGCGCACCAGCTGCGGGCGGTAGACGAAGCTCGCCGCCATGAGGATCGAGTGCGCCGGGAAGTACAGCGCGGTGTAGTACAGCTGGTTGTCGTAGGACAGCGCACCCTCCATGACGAACTTGGGCATGGAGTCGATCAGGTTGTAGAGGAACAGCGCCAGGAACAGCGGGAAGCACTCGACGAGAAGGTCGCGCACGCCGTGCAGGGTGGCCCGTCCGCCGTGGTCAGTCTCGAAGAGGGCGAGGGGCACGGTGAGCAGCAGCAGCGACGCCACGCCGCCTGCGGCCATGGCGATGCTGGCCGCCGGAAGGCTGCGCGTGAGCAGCAGCACCACGCAGAAGGCCACGAAGCCCATGGCGCAGCGGACCGCCTGCGAGACGCCCGAGAGGTAGAGCTTGTCCTTCTGCTGCAGGCGTCCCTCGTAGACGTCGGCCAGGCCGTCGACGGCGCGGAACGCCAGCACGCCCATGCACACCGCGAACATGGTGTCGTCGTAGCCGCGCAGGTGGCACCAGCCCCAGCCGACGGCCATCATCACGGCGCACGTGACGAAGCGGCTGACCTGGTAGTCCATGAAGGTGCGGCGCTCGGACAGGTCCGAGACCTGGTAGGTCCTCATGCCGTAGTTGGCCAGGAACAGCAGCAGCGTGCCCACGGTGAACGCCATCGAGAAGACGCCGGCCTGCTCGGCGCCCACGAGCCAGGTGCACACCATGGTGAGCACCGGGAACATGCCGCCCCACACCGCGTTGCCCACGGTGTTGCAGACGTAGTCGCGCTTGGTCTGGTGCGCGAGGTACTGCTCGGTCTCGGACGAGAGCCGCCCGCCGAACACGGCGCCGATGAGGCGGTTCCACCAGTGCTCGACGACGCGCGCCAGCGGGCCCGGCTCGCGCGTCCTCTTCGACGCCGTCGCCTGCTCGGGCCGCGCCGCCTGATCGGGCTGTGCCGGCTGTGTCGCCTGGCCCGTCCGCGTCGCCCGCGTCGTCCGTGCGGCCTGGCCTGCCTGCGGGCCCTGGCCCGGCTGTGCCGGCTGCGCGGCCTGGCCTGCCTGCGGGCCCTGCTCCGGCTGCGCCGCCCGTGCGGCACGTCCCGTCCGTGCGGCCCGCCCGCGGCCCCTGTCGGTCATGTGCCATCGCGTGCGTCCCATGTGCCACCGCCCCTCGTGTCGTTCGCACCGATTCTAGCCCTCGAACGTTTCCGTGAAGACCACGCGCACCGCCTCCATGCCACGGCGTGCCCGGTGCGCCTTCGCTATCATGAGGAGGTCACCGGCGCGCCTCGCGTGCCGATGCCCATGACACGCCCGCCCGTCAGAGGAGCATCGTTGACAGACACCAACGCCAGCTGCGAGCCCGACGCCACCGCAAGGTCGGTCGAGGCCGCGCGCGTCGCCATGGAGGCGGCGAGGAAGACCCTCTCCGAGGTCGACGTCCCCGACTCCCTCGGCGAGAACATGGCTCTCTTCCTGCGCCTCGTCCGCAAGGTGCTCGAGGAGTACGACCACGACCTGCGCACCACCTTCGACGCGCTTCTCGCCGACTCCATCAAGGTCAGCGTCGAGGAGACCGCCGAGGGCGACGACGACCTCGTGGCCTTCCGCGACCTCGAGGAGATCCTCGACGGCCTCGACGAGAAGAGCACCACCCTGCTCATGAGGGCCTTCGTCGCCTACTTCCACCTCGCCAACATCTGCGAGGAGAACTACCGCGTCACCTCCCTGCGCAACCGCGAGCGCGCGGTGCCTACCACGGCGGAGGCCGACCCCATCAACGACCTCACCGTGGCCTACCGCCAGCTCGTCGACGAGTGCGGCCGCGCCAAGGCCGTCGCGCTGCTCAACCGCCTTGAGTTCCGCCCGGTCTTCACCGCGCACCCCACCGAGGCGCGCCGCAAGGCCGTCGAGGGCAAGATCCGCTGCATCTCCGAGCTGCTCGAGGAGCGCTCCAGCTTGGGCGGCATCGCCCTCGCCGAGAACGAGCGCCGCCTGCTGCAGGAGATCGACGCGCTCTTCCGCACCTCTCCCATCGCGCAGAAGAAGCCGACCCCCGTCGAGGAGGCCGACACCATCATCGACATCTTCGACCGAACGCTGTTCGAGATGGTTCCCGAGGTGTACCGCCGCTTCGACGTCTGGGAGCTCGGCGAGAAGGCCGGCTGCGTGCCGCCCGTCTGCCCCGCGTTCTTCCACCCGGGCAGCTGGATCGGCTCCGACCGCGACGGCAACCCCAACGTCACCGCCAAGGTGAGCCGCCAGGTCGCCGAGAAGTTCCGCATCCGCGTCATCCGCGCGCTCGCCGACGCCACGCGCGGCGTCGCGCAGGGCCTCACGGTCGACGGCGCCTCCACGCCGCCGTCCCACCAGCTCGTCAACCTCTGGAGCCACCAGGTCGAGATGAGCGAGGCCATCACCTCGCGCGCCCTGGGCTTCTCCGCGTCCGAGCTGCACCGCGCCGCCATGCTCGTCATCGCCGAGCGCCTCGACGCCACGGTGTGCCGCACCGCCGACATCATGTACGACAGCGCCGAGGAGTACATCGCCGACCTGCGCGTCGTCCAGACGTCGCTGGCCAAGGCCGGTGCCGTCCGCATCGCCTACGGCCCGCTGCAGAAGCTCGTCTGGCAGGCCCAGACCTTCGGCTTCCACCTCGTCGAGATGGAGTTCCGCCAGCACTCCCTCGTCCACAGCCACGCCCTCGAGGACATCCGCGAGCACGGCCGCTGGGGCGAGCGCGGCGAGCTGCAGCCCATGACGCAGGAGGTCCTCGACACCTTCCGCGCCATCGGCCAGATCCAGCGCAAGAACGGCGTCGACGCCGCGCGCCGCTACATCATCTCGTTCACCAAGTCCGCCCAGGACGTCGCCAACGTGTACGAGCTGGCCAACCTCGCCTTCGCGCACCAGTCCGACGTGCCCGTCCTCGACGTCATCCCGCTGTTCGAGCAGGTCGAGGACCTCGAGAACGCCGTCGACACC
>CALCDK010000001.1 GCA_937900605.1 uncultured Olsenella sp. | reverse complement strand
CGTCACCGCCGCCATCAACCGGGCCAACCTCGCCGCAGTCTAAGGAGGAAGCATGCAGACCATCAACGCCAAGTACACCTCGACCAAGCAGAAGGGCGCTCAGGAGGTGAGCCTCTACATCGAGGGGCTCCCTTCTGGCGGCTCCGCTACCGTCGAGGACGGCTCAATCACAGCCGACAAGATCGCCTCCAAGGCCGTGACCGCCGACAAGATCGCCGACGGCGTAATCCCGACGGTGGACACGATCAGCGGCGCAACCGACACCGGCAAGAACCTCATGAAGGCGGCGAGCGCGGCCGCCGCGCGCTCCGCCATCGGTGCGGGGACTTCGAACTTCTCCGGCTCGTACAACGACCTTTCCGACAAGCCCTCCATCCCGAGCGCGTACAAGCTCCCCGCCGCGACGACCTCCGCGCTCGGCGGCGTGAAGCAGGTCGATTATGTCGCAGACCCCGCCGGTGAGACGCCGACCAAGGCGGAGTTCATCTCTCTGCGCGACGCCATGGTCGCCTCTGGCATCATGAAGCCAGCCAGCTAGGCTGCGCGGAGGAATCGCAGGCACACCGCCCCGTTCACGACGGAGAGCCACGTTCGCGCATCTTTGCCAACGGGGAGCCAGAGACTTGACGAGGCCATCGGATGTATCCGATGGCCTCTTTTTCGTGCAATGGCGCCGTGTCGCCGGGGGAGCGCCTGTCCGTCCCGACCGCCGCCATCGTCGCTGCCGGCCCGCCCGCGCGCCGAGGGGGCGTCTGCGCTTTCTATGCACCGTCGCGCTCGGTGCTAAAGTGAGAGGACGCTTGCACTTCTCCGACACTGGGAGGCATGTTGAGTCACGCGATAACCACTGACCTGCGCAAGAAGGACGCGTTCATCCTCCAGCAGCTCGTCAGCAAGGACTTCAAGCTCCGCTACCGCAGGTCCGTCCTGGGCGTCGTCTGGAGCGTCCTCAATCCGCTGCTCATGATGATGGTCATGAGCTTCGTCTTCTCGTACTTCCTTCGCGGGTCCTCCGTCGAGAACTACCCGCTTTACCTCATCGTCGGCAACATCACCTTCACGCTGATGAACGACGCCACCAGCACCGGCCTGCGCTCGATCATCGACGCCGCGCCGCTGCTCAAGAAGGTCAAGGTGCACCGCTGGATCTTCCCGGTCCAGAAGGTGCTCTCCGCCGTGGTCAACTTCGCCTTCTCGCTCATCGCGGTGGCCCTCGTCATGCTCTTCTTCCGCGTGACGCCCACCGTCCACATCCTGTGGATCGTCCCGGCGCTGCCGCTGCTCACCGTCTTCTGCATCGGCAGCAGCATGCTCGGCGGCTCCCTCGCGGTCTTCTTCCGCGACATGATCCACCTCTGGAGCGTCCTGCTCACCGCCTGGATGTACCTCACGCCGATCTTCTGGGACCTCTCCCTGCTCACCCAGTCCTCGGCCCCCTGGTTCGTCCTTGCGGTCGTCAAGCTCAACCCCATGTACAACTACATCGACATGATGCGCTGCGCGATCGTCTACCAGGCCACCCCTGGCCCCACGGTCATCTTCCTGGCGGTCTTCTGGGCACTTCTCGCCCTCGTCCTGGGCTACGTCGTGTTCCGCAAGACCGAGCACAAGTTCATCCTCTACATCTAGCGAGAAGGTGCCATGAGCGACTCCTCCACCAACGAGTACACGATCGAGGTCAACGACGTCTCCATGGTCTTCAACATGGCCAGCGAGCAGCTCAACAACCTCAAGGAGTACTTCATCAAGATCATGCGCCACGAGCTCTTCTTCCAGGAGTTCCGCGCGCTCGACCACATCTCGTTCAAGGTCCGCCCGGGCGAGGTCGTGGGCCTCGTGGGCACCAACGGCTCCGGCAAGTCCACCATGCTCAAGTGCATCGCCGGCGTGCTCGAGCCCTCCGAGGGCTCCATCGCCGTGCGCGGCAACATCGCCCCGCTCATCGAGTTGGGCGCCGGCTTCGACCCCGAGCTCACGGCCCGTGAGAACATCTACCTCAACGGCGCCCTCCTCGGCTACTCGCGCCAGTTCATCGACGAGCACCTCGACGAGATCGTCGACTTCGCCGAGCTCGCCGACTTCATGGACATGCCGCTCAAGAACTACTCGTCGGGCATGGTCGCGCGCATCGCCTTCGCCATCGCCACCGTCACCGAGCCCGACGTGCTCATCGTCGACGAGACCCTCTCCGTCGGCGACGTCTTCTTCCAGGAGAAGT